>DATCTP010000240.1:0-13607 GCA_036567885.1 Anaerolineales bacterium
GCTCGCAATGACATTATAAATATATAATCCCATTCTTCATCTTTTCCATCATCGCTCTATATTTTTCCTGCGCGGCTTCGACACTCGTTTCTCTAAATCGAACCGAATCTTTTCCCGGCGTGCATTGTGCCAGCAATGGCAAATCGGCGCGGATAACCGACGCGATCTTTGGATACCCGCCGGTTGTTGCGCAGTCCGCCATCATTACGATGGGTTGTCCATCGGCGGGGACTTGGATCGAGCCGACGATCATTCCTTCGGATATTAAATCCCTGCTATGCAAATGAGTCAAAGTTCCGCCTTCCAAACGATAACCCATTCTATCGGATGTTGCGCTCACACGATACGAACTTGATAAAAATGTTTCAATGCTCTTGCTGTCAAAATTTTCCGCTTGCGGACCCAGGATTATTTCGATGGTCGGTGATTCATTATAAGCGGGCCGCGCATCTTCCATCCATGTTCGCGCAGACAAGTCCGCTAACGAAAATTGTGGCGTTCCAATGTTCAATGGATCGCCACTTTGCAGTAATCTTCCTTCCCTTCCGCCGAAGTGACCGCGTAAATAGGTCGAACGCGAATCAAGGATTGGTGCGACATCGAATCCGCCAGCCACCGCGAGATAAGCCCACATCCCGAATCCGTTTTTCTTCAAACGGATTGTCCAGCCTGCGCGCACAAAACAAGAATCCCAAAGCGGAAATCCCCATTTGTAAACGGACAATGAATATCCCGCGCCCGCCGCGGCAATGACGCAATCTTGATTCGCCTGCAACTCAATCTCGCCGCCGCCGATTTCAACCGTGGCTGTGTTCAAAGAGTTTCCAACCAAAAGATTCGCGGCTTGAAAAGCAAACGCATCCATCGCTCCCGAAAACGGCACACCGAATCGTTGCCAGCCGCTTCTGCCCAAATCTTGGACCGTTGCGAAACTGCTGGCTTCGATCACCTCAAGCATCCATCGCCTCGACTGTAAATCGCACTTCATCACCGGGTGAAAATAAAAAAGGTGAATCACATGATAAATCGAATAAACGCAACGGCGTCCAGCCGATCACTCGCCAACCGCCAGGAGAATCAATCGGATAAATGCCGGTCTGTTTTCCGGTAATCGCAACGCTTCCAGCGCGCACCAGCGTGCGCGGCGAATCCATTCGCGGCGTAACCAACGATGGATGCAATTTTCCCATGTAAGGAAAGCCGGGCGTGAATCCCATCATGTAAACGGTATAGGTTTGCGCGGCGTGCAGATGAACAATGTCAGTGATGGATAATTTATGATGCGCCGCGACCCATTCAAGGTCGGGTCCGGATGCGCCGCCGTATCGTACCGGGACTTCAATCCGGCGCGGCTTGCGAGCCGCATTCGATTCAACCCGATCTATTTCCGCGTTAACCCAATCAGATAGTTGCGCGAACGTCCACGCGAGCGGATCATAATGAATCAGCAATGTTGAATACGCCGGAACGGTTTCGATGATTCCCGTGATTGAGCTGGCGCGTAATAACGCGTCCAGCGCGTGGACGCGTTGATTGATTTCCAAATTAATTTCGTTGCCAAATTGAATCAATAACGCTGAATCACCTAGCGGCGCAAGCTTTGGTTTCATCGCTCAAAAAAACTGATGCTTTCGATGTGATACGTTTGCGGAAAGAGATCGAACGGCGTGACGTCTGAAAGTTTATATCCGTTATCTATCAAGCGTCTCGCATCGCGCGCCAGCGTGGACGGATCGCAGGAAACATAAGCAATCATTTTGGGATTCATGGTTACGATTGCGTCCAAAGCTTCTTTTTCAACTCCGGCACGCGGCGGATCAACCAGAATAATATCAGGTTTGACTTTCAAAGCTGTCAAAACATTTTCTGCCAAATCTTCATAGAGATCAACGTTATCAAACTCGTCGAGGTTGATAACGAAATCCTCACAAGCCGATGGCGATGATTCGATTCCGATCAACCGTTTGCATTTCGGCGCCAAGAACGCGCTGAACAATCCAACGCCACAGTACACATCAAGGATGACGGATTGGGAAACAGGTAAGCGGCTGAGAATGTGTGCGACCATTTTCTCCGCCATTGCGGTATTGACTTGAAAAAACGAATTGGGCGAAACCCGAAATTCGCGGTCTAAGATTTTTATTTTAACGTGATCGTTGCCGGCCATAATCACAGAGTTGTTTTCAAAAACGTGCGCGATAGAAATATCGGCTTCGATTTCCAGTTCCGGCGTTTCGGGCGAATTGGATTCGAGCACGAGCATCAATTCATCGTCCGCGCCAGCGCGAATGGAAACCCGATTGATGCCACTTTCGCTTTCGAACTCAAGTTGCGGCCATAATGAATTGATGGAGGCTTCGGGGAGATGGCATTCCGAGATCGGAATCACTTGATTGGATGATGGCGCTTGAAAACCGATTTTTCCATTCTTGTCTAAATGAAATTGAATATGGTTTCGATAATTCCATATTTTTGGACTTGCTACCGTTGCTTGCACTGGCGGATTTTCGATTTTGCCAATTCTTTGAAGTTGATCGCGCAAGATATCCGCTTTGACTTTCAATTGCGTTTCATACGGCATATGCTGATAATGACAACCGCCGCAAATACCGAAATGTTTACAGCGCGGCGGGATTCTTTCTGGAGAGGCTTGCAGAATCTCGGTGATTTCTCCGCGTGCGAAGCCGCGCTTTTCCTCTGTCAGACGAATGCGTACGCGCTCACCTGGCAACCCAAATGGAACGAAAACAGCTCGGGAGTCAGGAAGGCGTCCCATCGCGTCGCCGCCATACGTCAAGGTTGTGAGTGTGAGTTCGTAAGTCTCAGCCATATTCGTTAAAGAGTAATGCGTAATCCGCAAAACGTACACTTGCCCTGCGTGCAAGTGCAGGGAAGTACGCTTCACGAATTACGCACCACCAATTTGAAATTCGCCGCAACTTTTATTTCAAAAAGAACGAGAGAACGATCAGGATCACGAAGAACGACGCGGCCAAAACGCCGATGCGGCTCAGGTCGCGCTTGATGTGAGTGTAATCGGGCTTGAACTCCGTGGCTCGCTGCGGCGCAATGAACGCCGCTGATTTGCTCACCTGTCTTCTAGTTTTCTTGGGCATATCATACTCCTTTGAAGATTTCATCCACGGTGCAGAAATCTGCGCAATCTGTGGATCAACTTTGTAACCGCGCAAAAACTACAATGCGCTGTTTATCAACCAGATAAGGATAACACGAGATCAACGTCACGCTCGGCGCACCGGTGGAAGCCATCACCTCCACGGCAGTCGGGTCAACGATCTCGCTGCGATCTACGATATAAACATACTGTTTCTGTTCCGTGTACAGAATCACTTGATCGCCGGGTTGAAGTTTATCCAGATTGCGGAACAACTCACCGTACACATCGTTGTGTGCGGAGAGAACTACGTTTCCGGTCTGACCTGGATTTGCGGAGCCGATATGTTGAGCGACTCCCTTCTTCAACTGATCCCAGCCATCACCTTGCACCACCGGCGCGTCCAACGTCAATGAGGGAATCTCAATGCGGATCGCCTGGTCCGGACCTGGAGTGGGTATCGGTAAATTTGCCAGCGATTGAACGATGGGAAGCAGGTTAGGAGGAATCTCCGCGTCATTCGGCTGCGTATTACCTTGCGCATCCGGTGGCGTATGTCCTTCCGGTAAGACTACTGCCATGATCAACGGCGTGGGCGTCGCAGTGGAAGGATTGAGCGCGGATGCGACTTCGCGATTTAAATCTCGCAACATTCCCAAGCCGCTTAATAATACGCCAACTAAACCGATCACTGCCAGAATCTCAATGGCCAAAAGAATTTGATCCGTTACGCGCCGCTTGGGATTGGATGGTGTATCGGCCTTTGGGCTTTCCTCAGGCGTATCCACGATTGGCGCAGAAGATAACTTATCGCGTGACGCGGGAGATACCTCCGGCGAAACATCTACTACACGACCTGTGCGTCGAAAATACTCCAGCCTTTCCTGACGCGCGCCGCGCCGCTTTTCGATCAATAAGCGGCGCAGCTCGTCAGTGGATAAATCTTCGGGCGCTTTCCTTCTTGGCATGGCGGAAAGATTATACCGCAAGGATTGTCAAATCCGTTTCTCCTCGTTATAATGTTCGTCTATTGGGCGGGTAGCTCAGTTGGTTAGAGCACTGCTTTGACATAGCAGAGGTCGTAGGTTCGAGCCCTATTCCGCCCACAATCAAAAAGCCCTGCTTGGGGCTTTTTGATTGCTTTTATCATATTCAAACTATGACAAAGGGGAGTAACTAATATCTAATACTAGTGTTATCCTGTTTGTAATAATCAGCACAAACGCTGATCAAAATTTCACTCAAGGAGCATCTGTATGTTTATTGATTTTCTAACCCTCGTTATGATCAATCTCGTTGCGGGCTCAGTACTTTTGGCCTATTATCTCTGGAAAGGGATGGATGAGAAAGATCAGCGCCCGTATGCGGCGGCATTCTTTATTACCGGCTTGGTCGGCTTAGTCACCGGCTTGCAATTATCCTTCACTTGGCCTCTCCCCGGGAGCTTCAACGTTGGATACGGTGATGCCGCTTCTTTGTTCGGAGCCGTCTATCTCGCCACTGCTATTGCCTTGTGGCAAGGCTGGGATTTGGTTCCGGTTTCGATCTATTCTTTCTTTGCTGGCATTGACGCGATCATTGTCGGTTTCAGCCTCTATGCCAACAAGCTTGGACAAGAACCATTTTTGGCCGCCGTTGGCTTTATTCTCGCTGGCTTGGGCGGTGTTTTTGCCTTCCCGTTCCTGCAATGGTTCAAGGATAATAAGGCAGTTCGCTGGATCGCGGTCATTGTTTTGCTGGTTACTGCGGCAATTTGGGCAGTCACGTTCTACGGCGCGCTCTGGGCGCATATGACGGCTTTTGCCAAGTATCTCCCCGCAACGATGGCAACACCTGGCAAATAATTGCTGTTTCAAGAAATAATAAGAATTGGGAAGGAGAATTGCTTCCCAATTCTTATTTTGCTTGACAAGCAACGTAACACGCATATAATACCAGCACAATCCATGATCAAACGCATCAACCGGGACGAGTAAGCGGCTCCCGTTTCTGACAGGGAGAACGAGCCGAAGATTGAGAGCTTGTTCCAGAGACAATCGTTGAAAACCACCCGCGAGCGTAAATCTGAAAGCGATTAGCATTTAGCTATCAGCAACTAGGAAGAACGGTTGGCTCCGTTATCAGCTCAAAGAGATATGTCGAAAGGCATAAACTCGGGTGGAACCGCGTGAAGTAAATTCTCGCCCCGTATTTGGGCGAGAATTTTTTGTTGGTCAAGAAAGGAAACGAGAATGGTACAACAAGAAATGCAAGAACGGTACGAAGATTCACATTTATATCGAATCCGACATTCCGCCGCGCACATCATGGCGCAGGCCGTCATGGAAATGTTCCCGGATGGAAAGGTTACCATCGGTCCGCCGGTTGAGAACGGCTTCTATTACGATTTCGATTTGCCGCGCAACTTAACGCCTGAAGATTTGGAACAAATCGAAAAACGGATGCGGCAGATTATCGCAGGCAAATTTGAATTTCAGAAAAAAGTTGTCTCGGCGGATGAGGCGCGCAAGTTATTCAAAGATCAGCCGTATAAAATCGAATTGATTGACGGGCTCGAAAAAGGCGGATTGGACGAATATGGCAATCCACTCAAAGAGAAACCGGAGATTTCGATCTATCAGCAGGATTCATTCGTGGATTTATGCCGAGGGCCGCATGTCCAGAGCACGAAAGAAATCAAGCCGGATGCCTTCAAGTTGATGAGTGTAGCTGGCGCGTATTGGCGCGGCGACGAGCACAATAAGATGTTGCAGCGTATTTACGGAACGGCATGGGAAAGCAAGAAAGACCTGGATAATTATCTTTGGCAGTTGGAAGAAGCCAAGAAGCGCGATCATCGCAAACTCGGCAAGGAGCTTGAAATCTTCATGTTCGACGAAGAAGTCGGTCCCGGCTTGCCGCTTTGGCTTCCGAACGGCGGCGTGATGATCGAAGAGTTGGAAAAGCTCGCCAAAGAGATGGAAGAAAAAGCCGGTTATCTGCGCGTCCGCACGCCGAATCTGACGAAAGAAGATTTATTCATTCGTTCGGGTCACTTGCCTTATTATGCTGAGTCCATGTATCCGCCGATGGAACTGGAAGGCGTGAAGTATTACGTCAAGCCGATGAACTGCCCAATGCACCACAAGATTTTTGGATCGAAAGGACGTTCCTATCGCGACCTTCCGATTCGTCTCGCGGAATATGGAACGTGTTACCGTTATGAAAAATCGGGCGAACTCTTCGGCTTGATGCGCGTCCGCTCGTTGCAGATGAACGATGCCCATATTTATGTTTCAGAAGAACAGTTTGAACAGGAATTCCTTGCGGTAATCGATTTGTATCTCAAATACTTCAAGTTGTTCGGCATTGAGAAGTATGTTATGCGCCTGTCACTCCATAGCAAAGCGGGACTTGGCAAGAAGTATGTGGATAACGAACGCCTATGGCTCAAGACGGAAGAGATGGTGCGCAATGCCATGAAAAATGGCAACGTACCATACGTGGAAGCGGAGGATGAAGCCGCATTCTACGGCCCGAAGATTGATGTTCAAATTTGGAGCGTCATCGGCAAGGAATTTTCATTGGCAACGAATCAAGTGGACTTTGCGGTGCCGGAACGCTTCGATTTGAAGTTCACGAACAAGGAAGGCAATGATGAAGTTCCGCTGTGCATTCACCGCGCGCCGCTCAGCACACACGAACGCATGATTGGCTTTTTGATCGAGCATTATGCGGGCAACTTCCCAGTTTGGCTTTCGCCGGAACATGTGCGCGTCATCCCGATCACGGACGCCCAGAACGAGTATGCCAATCAAATCGTTCAACAGTTACGAGATCAAGGTGTCCGCGTGAGTGCCGATATTAGCGCCCAGCGCATGAACGCCAAGATCCGCGCCGCGCAATTGATGAAAGTGCCGTACATGCTGGTGGTTGGCGAGAATGAGATGAAAGCCGGGCAGGTATCATTGCGCGTGCGTGACGGTTCGCAGCAAAATAACATCGCACTCGGTGAGTTCGTTGCGAGGGCAAAAGATAAAATTGCAAACAGGTCGGCGGAGCTTTAAAGGTAACGTTCGTAGCATTAAATGACGGAGGACTACTTGGTTCTCCGTCATTTGATTCAGTGGTCAGTGTGACTTGTTATCTTTTCCTGCTCATTGCTATAAATAAACCGCCTAAGAACAATGCGGCAATCAGGATCGCGCCGAAACTGAGCATATCCGCTTTGCTGTATTGTGTGGGAAGTTCCTTTGTTGGCGTAGGAGTTTGTCGATGGATGGGAGTCTGAAATTGCATAGAAGACGCGGTGAACACTGTCGACGGAGCGAGTGTACCGGTTGTATTGGCAATTGCAACTGGCTGCGTGCCTCCCTTGAGGACTAATAGCTTTTGTCCATCAATAATTACGATGGATGAAAGATTGTTCAATGTTTGGATCTGCCTGACCGTGGTGTGATACGCGATGGCAATGCTCCACAACGTTTGCCCATATTGTACTACGTGATATACCGCCCCATTGGGCTGCGCGGTACTTACTTTGACCGGTATAGAGTACTGAGGAAGTAAGCCGTTCTTGGCGGCGGTGGTTGATATTGCGGAATACGCAACTTGAGTTTGCGGAATGCCCGTCAAAATGCCATAAGCATCATATTGCATTTTTCCGCTGATTGTTTGCAGTGCTGTTTCGATAACACAAATTACATTTCCATCTTCTCCCACGGTAACCGCCGCACCAATATCACTTCGATATTGGGAAAGCATCGTATCGGTATGGGCGACATCGCCCAGCCACATTTGGATAACATCATTCGCACTGGCAGAGATCGGCGCGCTGAGCCAGTTTTCAGAACGATAACCGTCCAGAGACAAATCTCCCGAAAGCGGATAGCCCAGCGAAAGCATCCATTGCCCAAGCGTTAAATTGCGAGGGCGCCAATGGCCTTCATAACCAGTCGCAATGCCACTTGCCTCGGCCTGCGCAATTTGCATGAGGACCGGATGTGCCACAAGCCGCGCGAGACCGTGGGAGAGACGCAAATTATTCACCGCGTTGATCACATCTATTGGAGTGAATTGCGGCTGTGATTGTGTGGGAATCGGCTGTTGCGCATTTACGATGCAAATCATTGAAAATGAAGATAGCACAGCCAGAAATATTCCTGCAAGAAGAGATCTCTTTAGCATTCGATCCATGTTTCTAATTATCGGCTGGATGATTGTTTTTCATCCATCTTCTTCTGCACGTATTTATCCAATCATAATACAAAAGGTTAGGTGTTTTCGTTGACGATTCCCGCGCCTTCGTGGTATCATTCGCCCGCTAAAAACCAGCCGCGGGCTGGGTTTGTTCATAAATAGGAGAAGATTATCAGCGCTAATGAATTTCGAGTCAATGAGAACATTCGGGTTCCCGAAGTCCGGTTGATCGGTCCGAACGGCGAGAACGTTGGGGTGGTTTCAATCAAACAAGCTTTGCAGATTGCACGCGATGCAGAAATGGACTTAGTGGAAGTTTCGCCGACCGCCACACCGCCCGTTTGCCGCGTAACCGATTTTGGAAAGTTCATTTATGAGCGGACCAAAAAAGAGCGTGAAGCGCGCAAATCGCAGACTAAGATTGAAGTGAAGGAAATCCGTCTGCGCCCCAAGACTAACGAAGCGCATCGCGGTTTCAAAGTGGAAGATGCCCGCCGTTGGCTCTTGCAGGGACACAAAGTCCGGGTTACGATCAAGTTCCGCGGACGCGAAATGGATTATCCCGAAATAGCGCTCGAAGACCTGAAAGAGATTGCCGCGGCACTGGCGGACGTCAGCACGATTGAGCAGGCTCCGATGATGGAAGGCAGAACGATGCTCGTGGTGTTGGCGCCGGGGAAACCATCGGCGAAGAAAAAAGATAAAGCTGAGACTCCGGTTGAAGTCAAAGTTGAAGCGAAAGAGTAAGTCCCAACGATGTTGATGTCCGCGGGAAGAGAATTAAACCCGCGGTTTTATTTTGTCTGAAAGGAGTAAGTCACAGTGCCTCGCAAAGCCAAATCTGGCAAATTCAAGCTCAAGACCCACAAGGCGACATCCAAGCGGTTCCGTCTGACGGGCGCGGGCAAACTGGTACGCACGAAAGGCGGCAAAAGCCATTTGCGCCGAAATACTTCGAAGCGCACCAAGAAACAACTTTCGGAGATGCAGACCGTGCAAGGCCGCAGCATCATCAAGAATGTGAAGCGCCTCGCGCCGAACATGGAAAAGTAGGGGCGCAATATATTGCGCCCCTACCAAAAGATTTAAATTTTTTATTGCGGCTCCTGGATGTAAACAACTGGCATGATCTGCCGACGTTCAGAGGCTTGCAGGAGATAAGTCATGACAAGAATTAAAGGCGGTCCGTACGGACATCTTCGCCACAAGAAAATTTTAAAGATCACCAAAGGTCAACGCGGCGCGAAGCACTTTTTGTTCAAGCGTGCCAACGAAGCCATGCTGAAGAGTCTATGGTACGCCACGCGCGACCGCAGAGTCCGCAAGCGCGACCTGCGCAAGTTGTGGATCGCCCGCATCAATGCGGCGGCGCGATTGAACGGCACAACCTACAGCCGTTTGGTGTCGGCGATGAAGAAAGCGAACATCACCCTCAACCGTAAGATGCTGGCAGATATCGCCGTCCGCGATCCGAACGCCTTTGCGGCGGTGGTGGCACAAGCGAAATAAATTATGTAGGTCACGCTTCAAGCGTGACCTACAACTTTAACGGGGTAAAATAACCGCATGAATAAAGTTCTTGTGGAACGCGTTCTCTCAACCGGCCAAACCATTCAAATCGTTCAAGGCGATCTTACTACCGAAACCACGGATGTTATTGTCAATGCGGCGAACGAGCATTTGTCGCATGGAGGCGGTGTGGCTTGGGCAATCGTTCGACGCGGAGGAGAAATCATCCAACAGGAATCGGATGAGTGGATTCGCAATCACGGGATAGTCTCTCATGCGCGTCCCGCGTGGACATCGGGCGGGAACCTGCCTGCGAAATATGTGATCCACGCGGTCGGCCCGGTGTGGGACGACCCTGAAAGAGCGCAGGGCGTTGGAGATGAGGATAATAAATTGGCGGCGGCCGTCAACGGGTCGCTGGAAGTTGCGGATGAATTGAAATGTTCATCCATATCTTTTCCTGCGATCTCAACCGGCATCTTCGGCTTTCCCAAAGAACGCGCCGCAAAGGTGATGTTCTCTGCCATTGAAAATTATTTTTTACATCACCAATCTGGAATCAAATTGGTTCGATTGGTTTTATTCGACGAGTCCACGATCAATGCTTTTCTCAAAGTATGGAAAATGGATGATGGATCATAGTTGCTTTCTGTCCTCATGAGCTATTAACCATGATCTCATCCAGTCAAAATCCCAAAATCAAACTTGCCCGCGCGCTGACGGGGCGTCCGAAAGAACGGCGCGATGCGAATGCGTTTCTCGCGGAGGGCGTGAGATTGGTTGAAGAAGCATTGGCGGCGAATTGGCCGTTTCGATTTGTGCTGGTTTCGGATGAATTGAGCGAGCGGGGAAAAGAATTGATAAAGAAGTTGGAAGATAGGAAAATAGATGTTGAGAAAGTGGAAAGCAGGTTGTTGCAATCGTTGAGCGAAACCGAAACATCGCAAGGCATCCTGGCTGTTCTCAACGATTCCCCAATCCCGATTCCCGAATCTCCGAATTTCGTTTTAATTCCCGATTCCGTCCGTGATCCCGGCAATCTCGGCACATTGTTACGCACCGCGGACGCGGCGAGCGTGCAAGCGGTTTTGATTCCTCCCGAAACGACCGATGCCTTCGCGCCGAAAGTCGTGCGTGCGGGAATGGGCGCACATTTTCGATTGCCGATTCATTCGATGAGTTGGGATGAGATTCAATTGCAATCGAAAGGTTTGCAATTATTTGTCGCGGATATGAATGGTCAATCCTGTTGGGAGATAGACTTTCGTCAGCCATTGGCATTGATTGTTGGCGGCGAGGCCGAAGGCGCGAGTGAGCAGGCGCGTAAGTTGGCAACTGCTTCTGTGAAAATCCCAATGGCAGGCAAGACAGAATCATTGAATGCGGCAGTGGCTGGCTCGGTGTTGATGTTTGAGGTGATGAGACAAAGAAGAAATAAGAGATGAATACATTAGCGATAATATTCATAGTAGTCTGGTATATCGCTCTAGTTTTCTCCTTGGTATATTCTTATGATCTATATTGGCGAGACGCAGGCAATCTCAGGAATAAGTTAATTGCTCGCGCTGAAAAATTACCTAGATGGCTTCCGTTCCGTCAAGCCTATATTTCATATATTCAGTCAAGAGGGTATGTTGATATAAAACTTGGCAGATTTGTAACTATTATTGGCACAATATTTGCAGTTGGATTGCTGATAATAGGAATCTTAATATTTTTCCATAACTTAGGTTTATAAAATGAAAATCCGCTCGATCACATACTTCTGTAATCCCAAATATCCTTTGGATGAAAAAGTCATCCAAGCGGCTGGTAAATTTCTTGCCAGAGCTAAGTCCGCATATGAAGCCGCGAGTTATGAAGTTCAAACTGTGCGGCTGGCGACGATTCCATTTCCAAAGTTATTGGGCGAAAAACAAATCAATGATTTACCAAAGTTAGCAGAACAACTTGAAAAGCTGATTCAGCCAATTGGCATTGGTCATCTTTCAGTGGGACCCGCGCTGCCAGAATCGCCGCGCGGTTATCAGGTCATACCCGAAGCGATTGCCGCCTCTCAAAATATTTTCTTCGATGGCGTGATGGCAGATAAAAGCATCGGCATTTCACTTGTGGCAATCAAAGCGTGTGCGGAGGTAATGGTCAAGTCCGCGCCGATTGACCCGAATGGTTTTGCCAATCTGCGTTTTGCGGCACTGGCGAATGTCAAAGCGGGCGCGCCGTTTTTCCCCGCCGCGTATCATGACAACGATGAACCCGCGTTCGCAATCGCAACCGAAGCGGCGGATTTGGCGGTGGATGCTTTTAGTCAAGCCAAGACTTTAGAGATGGGGCGTCAGACTTTGATCGCAGAAATCGAGAAACACGGCAAGCAATTGAGCAAGGTCGCTCAATCACTGGATTGTAAATTCGGCGGCGTTGATTTTTCGCTCGGACCTTTTCCGGCTGAGGCTCAATCGCTCGGTACAGCCTTTGAACGAATGGGCGTGCCGCGTGTTGGACTGCATGGTTCGCTCGCCGCCGCGGCGATCTTGACCGAAGCCATTGACCGCGCCAATTTTCCGCGCACGGGCTTTAGTGGCTTGATGATGCCGGTCCTTGAAGATGCAACTCTCGCCAAGCGCGCTGCGGACGGAACTTTGAGTGTCAAAGATGTTTTGCTTTATTCGGCGGTGTGCGGAACTGGATTAGATACGATTCCTTTGCCTGGCGATACAACTGCGGATCAAATCGTACCGTTGTTGCTCGATCTCTCCGCTCTTGCGCTGCGTCTCGATAAACCATTGACCGCGCGTCTGATGCCTGTCCCCGGTAAAAAAGCCGGTGATCCAACCAACTTTGATTTTGGATTCTTCGCCAACAGCAAAGTGATGTCGTTGGACGCCATGCCTTTGAATACTTCACTAGCTGGTGACGAAACATTTTCGATTCAATCGCGCAGAAAATAAAGAGAAGCGGATTGAATCGGTTATAATTTATCTGTAAGAGCCGGTCCAATTTCATATCGGAGGTGTCTTGTGGATCTCTCGAAGCACGCGTTCTTTGAGGGAAAAATCGTCCCGCTTGCGGACGCGAATATTAGCATAGCCACGCACGGCTTTTTATATGGCACAGCCGTATTCGGTGGTATGCGGGCTTACTGGAACGAAGAGAAGAAACGTCTCTTCGTTTTTCGTCCCTGGGATCATTATCATCGTCTGCTGCATTCGGCGCGCATGATGGCGATGTCAACCAGTTATGACGAAGAGAGTTTGATCGAACTCACGCTGGAGTTATTGCGCATGGACAATTATCAGCAGGATGTTTACATGCGCCCGACGTTTTATAAATCTGACCTTGGCATTGGTGTGAAATTACATGATCTCAAAGATGAGTTTTGCATGTTCACGATGCCGTATGAAAAATATGTTAAGAACGACACCAACGCGCACGTGACGATTTCTTCATGGCGGCGGATTGACGACAACATGATTCCGGCGCGCGGAAAAGTAGCCGGCGCGTATGCCAACTCGGCTTTGATCAAAACCGATGCCAACCGCGCTGGATTCGACGAAGCGTTGGTGTTGGATCAGAATGGTCACGTGTCCGAAGGTTCAGCGATGAATATCTTTATGATACGCGACGGCGTGGTGATTACTCCGCCGGTCACGGATAACATTCTCGAGGGCATTACCCGTAGATCAGTGATTGAATTGCTTCGCAATGAAATGGGACTTCAAGTGGTGGAACGTTCCATTGACCGCACCGAGGTATCTATCGCAGATGAATTCTTTATGACCGGTACCGCCGCGCAGATCATGGCGGT
>DATCTP010000241.1:0-6666 GCA_036567885.1 Anaerolineales bacterium
TTGAATTTGAAGAATCGCGCAGAAGCCGCGGCATACTCCGTCCAAAACGGATTGGCAACTCCAAAGACAGACTAAAGGTTCGCTAACTTTTAGCGGAATGGGGTCTTAGCGCGCCCAAAACACGAAACATAATTTGCACAACAGACAACAGACCGATGGCAAAGGGAATTCCTGAAAGAATGAGGGTGGCTGATTGTTTGCTGCCAAAAACCTGGATAACCAGCGGATTCCAGTCTATCGGTGCGAGCGGACGAATGTTGAATTGATAGTAGATCAAATATCCCATACCCATCAGCGCGGCATCAATCAAAAGATCATAAAGAACTGAGACGAAGGAAAGGCTTTTCTTCATTTTTAGTCGGTCCGCGTTACGGGTTGGAATTGCGTATTGGCATGAAGCCATCCAATGTGGCAGGATTCGTATCCGCGTTATGAGGGTGACAAGCAATGCAACTTTGTCCAGTGTAATCCAATGTATAAGTACCGGTGATGCTATCAAAGTGATTGAGTCCGCCCGGATGATTGGTCATGCTTGTGTGACAGACCAGGCAAAGGCGATTGGCGCTTGTGCCGTCGTCAAAGGAGTTGGAACCGGTTAAGGCTGTGAAGTTCACAGGTCCGGCAGTGGTTTGCGTAGTCAGGTTGGTAATGATATTCGTCCGTATATCAAAAAGATTGGTGGAGCCGTGTGGATCATGACACTGAATACATCGCACCTCAAAGGCAGGCTCGACTGCGCCGGTGAAGTTTTTATTGGAATGCGTGGAAACGTCGGTGTGACAACTCAAACAAAACGCATCGCTGGTAAGTACCGAATTGGGATTAGTGGTTAGGTACGTGTTACCCAACGCAGAATGAGAGCGATGACAGGTGGCGCATTGATCTGTATTTGCGGTAAAGTTGCCGTGAGGACTGCCGATGGGATTTTTTATCGTAACTGTGATTGAAGCGGTGGTCTTTGCCCCGCCCGAGTCGGTCACCTGCGCATTGATGGTATGTGTGCCTGAAATCAAATTAGAGACAGATACGCTGGCGCCTGTTCCAATCGGTCCGGTTAGATTGGAATACCAGACAATGGACGAGTCGAGAGTTCCATCCTGAGGATCAGTGGCTGTGCCGGTAAACGTGATATTCGCTCCATACGCATATGTGGAATTATTGGAGGGCGCTGTGATCGTTACGACGGGCGGCGCAAAACCATTTACCCGCAAACGGGCTTCATCCAAAGTGATCGTAATCCCATCCGTTCCACTGCCGCCTTGAACGCCGACAAATCGCACCTGCGCGTTATTTACTTGAGCAACCGTTGTGAATAACGTGCTGACATCATACGACTGCGTAGTCACAGTCGGCTGGTTGAAGTTATAGGTTGTGACCGTGTTCCAAGTGGCTCCATCATCGTTGGAAACTTGAAGAGCAACTGTATCCGTTACAAGACCGGTCATGGAAAATGCAACATCCAGCATGACCGATCCGGCGCCTTTTTGAACTGTTTGAATTGTGGAAACATGCTGCAGCGCCGTATATGTCCAATTGCTGACCGGATAAGCGGCAAAGGTTCCGCTGCAAGTTGCAGACGCATTATTGATTTGCAAATCAATGCTATTTGCGGGCGAACCAATCGTATAGCTGCAACTTTGTAGTGTGCCATACAAAGTTTCAGTTGTAATCGCGCTCGCATGGACGCCGCTGCCCGGCGCTGGAGTTGCGCTTCCCGAAGGCGTGGAAATCGGAACGATGGGTCCCAAATAATTCATGGCGCTCAAAGCCTGTACCATCCCGTAACCATATTGCGGATCGCGGCCTGCAGTTCCCAAATCAAGCGCACTGCCCAATAGTGCAGAACGCAATACACTCGTATCGGCAAATTGAGGTTCGCCAGCCAACAACGCGGCAACTCCAGCTACTTCCGCCGACGCCATGGATGTCCCGGACATATACGGATAAGTCTCTGAAAGCCCCGTAGAAATGATCCCGACTCCAGGCGCAGACAAACTCACGTCATTGCCGCTGGATGAGAAGCTCGCCAAACTATTATTGTCATCCAATGCACCGACTGCCACTACATCGTAATATCCTGCCGGATAATTTATTGTGGTATTGCCGCTATTTCCAGCCGCCGCAACGATCAGCACGTTATGAGCAAACGCATAATTAATGGCATCTTGCATCAATTGGCTGGAACCGGTACCCGCAAAACCCAGCTCAATGATTCGCGCGCCCATATCCGTGGCATAGATGATTCCTGCCGCCACGTTGGCGTAGGAGCCATATCCGTTTTTATCCAGCACCTTCACGGGCATGATGCGGGCATTGGGTGCGATGCCAGCGACGCCTAAATTATTATTTGTGGTAGCCGCAATAATTCCGGCGAGTTGCGTACCATGACCATTGTCATCGGCAACGTTGTTATTTCCATCCACAAAGTTCCAGCCATGCAGGTCATCAACATAGCCGTTGTGATCGTCATCCACATTGGGCGCGCCCGCTGCCTCGACAGGATTCAGCCAAATCGAGTTAATCAAATCAGAGTGCGTAATGTTTACACCGGTATCCAAAACTGCAACAGTTACCGGTTGCAAGGAAGGTGCAATCGTCCAAACTTGCGGAACTTGGATCTTCTGCAGATAGTTCTGGTCGGGGAACAGTGGATCGTTCGGAGTGCTCGCGTCTGAAGCGGATGCTAGATAATTGGGTTCTACAAATTCAACGCCGGAGTTGCTCTTTAATGTAGCTAAAGCTGAATCTATATTGTTCGGGTCAACCCGGACAACCAGCGTATCGAGCGATTGAACCTGTTCATCACTCGGAGCGAGACTCATATTCAACGAGACGAGAGTCTGCAGAACCGAATCACGCTGCTGCGGGTCAATCTTCATCACCAATTCATTTTGAACATGCAAAGGTTTGAAAATGCTCGAGACCGGTGTTGTAGCCGTCGCTTGCGGCGTGGCTGAAACGGTCGCAGTCGCATTCGTCGGGCTGGCTGAATCGGTGGGCGAAGCAGTAGCGGTTGTAGAATCTGTAGGAATGATAGTTGGCGTACCGGATGCAATCGGTGAGCCTTCTGTCGAAGTCGGAGCAGGCGTCTCGGTTTCAGGGCTGGCAGTTGGATCGCTTGGAAAAGTCGGTTGTGAAGACGGTGTACCGGAGAACGGCGTGGCGGGCGTTTCCGTTTGAGGCGTCGTTGGAGTCGGAGTGTCCGCGGAAATCGTTGGAGTAATTGCGGCTGTTGGGGTATCACTGGAACTTGTCGGAGTAACAGATGGATTCGTATCTGTGGCAGAGACTGTTTGAGAAACTTCTGGAGTTGGAGTTGGAGCGGATGCCGTTTGGGTAACAGGCAACGTTGAAGTCGGAACAGAAGTCGTTTGGGTAGCTACAGCAGTCGGAGTGGAAACTGTCGGAGCAATCGTTGGAATGGTAGAGGGATCATCCTGCGGGCGGTAGTGATCCGTCTTGCTGATGAAATCCACATAAGCAACAGCGCCCTTACAGCCAGCATCGAACTTGGAAGAAAGATTCTTCCAGGTCAAAGGCTTATTGGCATAAATTGTTTGCAACAAAGCGTTTTTGAAACAACCCGGTCCTGCGTTGTAACTGGACAAAGCGAAATCCCAAAGGTCCTCATAACCAGCGGTGTCCGACGCGTCAGAACCTGTATATAGTTTGATGTAATGCTTTACAAGATTGGCATTGGCAACCAATGTATTTGCAAAAATGGGAATGCTCTTTTGCGCACGCGTGAGGTCAAGAGAATAACTGCAATCGGAACAATCTGCGTTCACTTGCTGGATGACTAACCCGCGCAACATGGATTGAATGTAATCCGGCTGTTCGACAAAAACCTTTTGACAGCGGTCGGATGGCAAATTTGCATTGCAGAACGAATCATAAAAAGGATAATTCCAGCGCAGTAAAGAATCTGCGCCCATTTCGGTCATGTGGCCCAACCCGAATTCGGAGGTGTTGATGAATACGGTTTGGGGCCAGAATTGGCTTTCATATACGAAAATATTCTTGATGACAATCGGCGGAACGCCAGTGTTTTGAGAAGCACTGACAATATCTGCATTGAAGCGATTCTGCCAGACTTCTGCGGCGGACATGGCGCGTTGCACGCCGCAATCGTTGGCTTTGTGGTTGGCTTGCAATCCGCCGGATGGACAACCTTGCGAATCGACCACGCCATAGTTGATCAGATGACCCGCCAAGGTGGAAAGTTCGTATTCGCTATATAAGCCATGCGGATCGTTGAGCATTTGCAACCAGGCTGGCGCGTCATTTGTCCTTGCGTTCCAAATGGGGTCACGGGCGCTGATCTGTGTCGTAGCTCGCGCCTCGCGCGGGAAAAAGACAACGTTAACCAAAACCAAGCCGATCAAAAGCAATCGGCTTAAGAAATAGATGTTGGCTTGGAAGAAACGTTGACGCAATTTCACTCTACAAATCTCAATTACTTGTTTGATGGCGAGTTGAGATTGCTTCGCGCTCTGCGAGCGCTCGCAATGACATTTATTATTTGAACCTAGGGAGGGCGCTAGGAACGCCCTCCCCTTGATGGAACTTTACAGCTCGATCAGATATTACGGTGCGTACTGGAAATTAACGCTCGTGCCATGGCACTTAATGCACATTTCACGATTGTCGAGCTTTAGCCCTGAGCTATCGCCATTTGTTCCGGAAAGCGGATCAGATGCGAGGGTCGTAGCGGTCGCGCTTGTACCATGAGCATTATGGCAATCTACACAGGTGAGATTGGGATTCTTTCCAATAGTGCTGGTCGCTCCAGAATCATGCTGGAACATGAACAACTGGTCGGTGGTGCTAGTGGTCAGACCGGCGGAGCTCGATAGATAACGGTCATGGCATTCAGCACAGAAGAAGGATATTCCCAAACGGGCCGAACTGTTGTCGAATGAGGTACCGATTACTGTGCCGAGTGCACCAGTACAGTTGTTGTTTGTCGCCGGAGGATTGGCTGGCTGGGTCGCATCCGTTGGATCTGGCGTAAAGCAAAAGAGACTCGTGCTATTGGCCGCTGCCGGCCGCTTATACGTAGCGCCGCGGATATACGGAGCTGGATCATTCGGACCAAACGTTACCGAGTGCCATTGGGTTGTAGCGGTCGCGCCATAGGGTTTATCCAGTGCAATGAGGAAGGGATCATAGGGTCCAGTACCCGTGCCAGTGGGATTCAAGGCGTTCGTATTGATGGTGTACCACCATGATGTTGCCGTGTAATTGTTGGCAGATGTAGCACCCATGCCGCCAGGCTCAAGCACGGATACGCCCGCATAAGGCGAAGAGGTCTGTTCAATAGTAGCGGTTGTCGCTAATGTATTGGTCCAGAATGCCTGCCCAGCGGCAGTGGTAATTTCAAAACCATTGGAACTTGTTGGCGTATAACGCAGCAGACGATAAGTGGGCATGGGTTGACCGGCTGCATTCAGACCAGCATAGCCATGAGGATCGTGGCACGAAGTACAAGTCATTGCAAGGGTTGGGTTTGCTCCACCCGTAGCAGACTGCGCACCGGTGTTGTAGTTACCAGAACCCCAGACATTTCCAGCACCCCAAGTGCCTGAGCTATCATCAACAGAATGTCCAGAAACCACCGCAGAGGAAGCAAGAGTCAGGTTGGCTTTGTAAGATTGATTGCCAGCCCAAGAATGACTCTCCACCGTACTCACAAAACCGCCGCCGAACAAAGGCGCGCCGGCATCGCCTTGCGTACCTTCAGCAGAGCCAAAGGATGCTGTCAGGGATGCTTGAGTAGCGGCAGACATGGTTGAAGTATCATAGATGCCATATTTCACATTGGTATACGCGCCAGTACCATCATGGCAGGACATGCACAAGCCATAGATACTGGAAGTCTTGATCAAGTCACCGCTTCCACCCGATGCAACGTTTGTGCTTTGGGCAGTATGAGCACGATGGCAACTCGCGCAGGCATCCAGGCTACCATTGGAAGAAAAAGCGACTCCACCGTGGGGGCCATTATCAGCAAGAGCGGTGGTGGTAAGTGCGGCCACAAACACAAGGCCGATTACCAAAGCAAATAAAAGTTTCTTCATTGTTTTCACTCTCCTTTTAGATTGGGTCGATCGATTTAATCTGTGTAATATTCAATCGCATGGATATCCAAACCACCTCCTTTATTTTCCTAGTATGACCAAATCTGAACGCGATCATTATCACGGTCGGCAATATACAACCGGCCGGTTCCATCTATGGAAATGTCAATCGGGTAATTAAACTGTCCATCGTCCGAGCCGGGCGCGCCAAAGTTAAAAAGGAATTGAGGCGTACTTCCGGAAAGATCATAGACGCGAACAAGCGCACCGACCGCATCCACGACATGCAAATGATCCTTGGAATCGAGCCACATGCCGCGCGGCAAATTAAGTCCATCATCGCCGCTTCCAAAACCAAAGAAGGACGCGTACGAAAAGTTTGGACCAAAAACCTCTATACGGGAGTTATCGCCGTCCGATATATAAAAATTACCTTTGCTATCGGTAAGAGCGCTATTGGGAAACTGCATTTGACCCGCGCCTTTTCCCTCAGTCCCAAATTCTTTAATGGTTGGATTGAAAGTCAGCCACGATCCGTTGATATCTGTGGATGGGATAATATGAACACTATGAAGTCCAGTAGTAA
>DATCTP010000242.1:0-4131 GCA_036567885.1 Anaerolineales bacterium
GAATAAACGTTTGTTGGATTTGCCGCGCCAGTTGAACTTCCGTTTCGAGGCGCTCGCGCACCACCATCTCTTTTTGCAGACGATCATTTTGAATCGCAAGCGCGGCTTGTTGAGCGATGCCATTGATGATCTCCAAACGACGCGCCCGGAATCGGCGGCCGCCGGGATTCTCTTGAAGAAGAAGAACGCCGTACACATCGGCTTTGACCGAAAGCGGAACCGTAAATAGAAGCGGTTCATTACTGCGGACGATTTCATCGTCTTCGCGGTGCCAGGGTTCGCCGAGACAAATCCACTTCTGCGGAGAATCATCCGCATTTAGCGAATGGACCAACAGGCAGTTGGAATTTCGAGTCGCGTCGAGCAACGGGAAGACACCGCCTGCAATATCACCGCCCGCCAAAACATTTTGAGACTCTTCATCAAAGCCGTAGGCATGAAGCGGATGAAACACTTCGTGTTCGGTATCCCAAAGATATAACACCACGCGTTCCACACCGACCAAGATCGGCATGACGCGCACGATCGTGCCGAGAATTTCGCCCAGCTCATTCAAACTGACCACGGCTTGCGCGACTTGCAACAACGCCGCAGACGCGTAAGCTTGTTCCTGCGCCGAATCATAGAGACGCGCGTTTTCGATGGCGACCGCGGCATAACTTGCAAACGTGGCTACCATCGCCTGCGCCTCGTGGCCATACCGTCCGGGCGTATGATGCGCCAAGGCAATCACTCCAACAGGCTGGTCACCGATATGCAGCGGCGCTGCCAGTGACGAATAATTAGATTTGAATCCAGCGGCTTGCCCTAAGGGTCCCGTTGGACCATTCAATTTACGAAAAACTGGAATTTCCGAAATCATAGCGCTTGTCAATGCAATGGAACCTTCGATATTTTCCATGCGCGCTTGCTCAATCGCCTGTGGATCACCGCCGTGAACTGCCGCCAGCGAAAGTTCGCCATCATTTAATAACCAAATCGCCGAGACATCCACAGCAAGGTTACGCTCGATTTCCGTTAGAACCGAATCGAGAACTTGATCCACGCCGACATTGGATGATAACAAACCCGCCACTTCACGCAAACTATCCGCCACTTGCCGCCGCCAATGCTCGGAGCGATATAAGTCGGCGTTGCGGATGGAAGCGGCAATGGTCCCCGCAACCGCCTCGAACATGACCCGGTCGTCTTCACTGAAAACATTTAACCGATCTGATTGAATATCCAAAATGCCGATCACTCTTTCGTTGAACAATAACGGCACGCATAATTCAGCGCGGGTGTTCTTCGGTGGCAGCGGCGATGGACGATAACGCGCATCCTTTGATACATCGTTGGCGAGCACGGTTTGACCTTGGCGCGCAACCCACGGAATGATGCCGCGCGAATCATCCAGCGGGATAATGTATCCTTCAAGCGCTTCGCTTCGCTTTCCGCTTCCGGCTTCATATTCGATGATTCTTCGATTCGGGTGAACGGTAAACAAATGCACAAAAGGAAAACGGGATGGATCGTGAATCAGCGCAGCGGTTTCGCTCATCAACTGGCGCAAATCCAAAGTCGAAGTGACGCTTTTGCTGACTTCCGCAATCAGCGACAACTGATCGGCGCGGCGGCGGACATCGCTATATAAACGCGCGCTCTCCACTGCGCGTGCGATATTATCCGCCAGCGCTTCGAGCAAAAGCAGATCATTCGGATGAAAGGCATCGACGCGATTCGATTGGATATCCAGAACACCGAGAATGCGATCCTCGATTTTGAGCGGGATGACCGCTTCTGAACGCGTCTCGGGCAGGCGATCAATGAACCGGAAACGCTCATCCGCCCGAACGTCGGAGGCGACGATGCGTTCTCCCGATTCAGCCACCTCGCCGATCAATCCCTGACCGATTTCCACATCCAGCGCAATCGGCATTTTTTTCGTCCCTTTATGCGTCGCGGATGCGCTGGAACGGAATCGCAGACTTTTCGTTCCAGTCCGAACGGTAAATATTCCAACATAATAATAGTTAAAAGTTTTTTGAATGAGTTCTGTGACGCGCCGCGCCAATTCATCCACATTTAGAACGTTGGCGATTTGCGCGCTTACCTGCCGGACGAGATTCAATTGTCCAAGGCGGAACCGCTCGACTTCCACGCGATGCGAGGCGTACAGTCCAACCGCGATGATGCTGGCAAGGCTTTCGATTAATTCAATTTCTTCTTTGGAAAAATTAGGGCCGCGCGAACGCGTCACTTGCAGCGCGCCGAGAATCAAACCTTGATCTTCAATTGCAACAGCAACAAAAGTTTTCTTGGTTTTGTTTTGCTTGTTGATATTTCTCAAATATGGTTTATGCTTTTTGAGTGCATTTCGCATTCCATCCAATGCAGGTTGAGATGGAAAGATGCGTTCGGCATTCCAATCCGGCAGGCGAAATAAATTTTCATGAAGCCAAACATCCACTTTGCCCGAGATGAGACGGCTCGCCATGGAAACAATGCGATCACGTTGTGCGATCAATGAACTCGTGCTGACTAATTGTTCCCCGAGGCTGGCAATCTCGCGCCAATCAAATGTATCGGGGAAACGTGCGACCTTGGGCATGGTTATCCTTTTCGCTTGACCAGCGTAAGAAGGTTGCCCGCCTGCGTGGTTTCATAATGAACTTCGTCCATCAATTTTCGCATCAAGTAAATCCCAAGTCCCCCGATCTTGCGATCCAGCAAATCCGCTTTTAAATCTGGCTCTTCCACTTGGGAGGGATCAAACGCTTTTCCATGATCCAGCAAAGTAACGATCAAGCGATCGGTGCGAAAGTCACAGCTAACATCGAACTTTCCCACCGGCTTCCCGTCATAGGCGTGCTCAATGACATTGGATGCGGCTTCATCGGTTGCCAATTGAATCGAATAAATCTCTTTGGCATTAAATCCGGCTTCCCGCGCTTGCTCGCCGACAAACGTGCGGATATTATCAAGAATTTCAAACGTGGTGGAAAAAGTCAAAGTTTGCATCAGCAAGGAAAAGCCGCCTCACGCGGGATTGGAAGCGGCCTCCGTTCAACACATCTTTCCTACATCGAAACTTCTTACAAACTACCTACCGCTTCGAGCGGATCAGCGTACGACTTAAATAATTCGGTAAAGCCAGCCAATTCCAGCGCTTCGCGGATTCGGTCAGGAACAGAAGCCAGCACGAGTTCACCGCGATTGTATTTTTTGCAGGCGCGTTGAGCCGCCAGCAGCGCGCGGAATCCGGCGCTGGACATATACTCCAAACCGGTCATATCCACAACAATCTTGTAAATATCCTTCGCTAAAATGGCGTCCAGGGCTTTGCTAAATTGAGGCGCTGTTGAACTGTCCACGCGCCCTTTGACCACCACCATATGACAATGTTTAAATTCCTTGGTACTGATTTCCATACTCATCCTCCATCCAAATCAAGCGATGATTATCCTGCAATGTCCAAAATTATAACACGAGAAATTATTCCGACCGAAAAGTGTGATTTGAGGGTGATACAAAAGATTATTTCCGCAGCACTCCTCCTGGCACACGCTTTCGATGATAAAATCAAAAGTACCATCGCTGTTTTCATTGCAAGATATATTTTTGGAATATCAGAAGGAACGGAGAAATTTTTCGTGAGTTTCCAATCATCATCAGCTTTTCGTCCAGGAGTTGGAAAATCAATGAACGGAGAACCGGTTATTGTTATGCTTGTGGAAGACAACATGGACCATGCGGAATTGGTCATGCGCACATTGGAAGATCACCGTATCGCCAACCAAATCCGTCATTTTACGGATGGACAAAGCGCGCTCGACTATCTTCTTCGCCGCGGCGAATTTTCAAATCCTGCTACCAGTCCGCGTCCGCATGTTATCCTGCTCGATTTGCGCCTGCCGCGCGTCGATGGTTTACAAGTCTTGGAAATCATCAAGGAAAACGATGAACTCAAAACCATTCCTGTGGTGATCCTCACTACCTCCGAGGCGGAAAAGGATGTAGTGCGCGCCTACAACCATTACGTCAACAGTTATTTGGTCAAACCCTTGGGATACGAAGAGTTCCGAAAACTGATGGATGATTTGGGGTTTTACTGGCTGGGGTGGAACACCCACCCGCATATCTAAAACAAGC
>DATCTP010000243.1:0-4927 GCA_036567885.1 Anaerolineales bacterium
TTGATGTGATTCATGTCATTACGAGCCCCGAAGGGGCGTGGCAATCTCCTCTATTTTTTATACAAACAATAGGATGAAAACATGAGATTGCTTCGTCGGGCTTTGCCCTCCTCGCAATGACAAAAAATTTAGGGAGTAACGATGGACAAAACTTTCATCAAGGATTTGCTGGTACGCGGCATCATCGGCATTCGCGATTGGGAACGCGAGAAGCCGCAGGATATTTTGATCAACATCACCGCCTTCACAGATACCCACCACGCGGCAGAGACCGATAACATCGCAGATTGCGTGGACTATAGCGCCTTGGCAAAGAAAGTCCAGGCGCACGCCGAGAAAGCGGCGCGTCTCACCGTGGAAGCGCTTGCCAACGATCTGGCAAAATTATGTCTTGAGCAAAAAGGAATCAAGAAAGTGATCGTGCGCGTGGAAAAACCCGGAGCGGTTCGGTTCGCAAAATCGGTGGGCGTGGAGATCGAACGCGGCGGCGATGAGTGACTTGCATCATGCGTATTTAAGCCTGGGTTCAAATATCAAAGCTGAAATCCATCTTCCAAAAGCAATTCAAATGCTAAAGGAATATGGAGAAGTCAACGCAGTGTCCAGCATATGGCAAAACCATGCGGTTGGCTCGAATGGTCCCGATTTTTTGAACGCTTGTGTTTTATTCCTTTCAGATTTACAACCCCGCGATTTAAAAGAGCAGATCATCCGCCCCATCGAAGCCAGCCTCGGGCGCGTCCGTTATGCGGATAAAAATGCGCCACGCACCATTGACCTTGACATTGTGCTGTTCGATAAAACGCCGCTCAACATCGAGTTTTGGAATTATGCTTTTGTCATCGTGCCACTGGCGGAATTGATTCCCGATTTTGTCCATCCCGTCAGCGGGGAAAAGCTGCGCAAAGTCGCAGAGCAATTACAAAGTCAAGTTTGGATCGTGCCGCGCAATGACTTCCTTATATCTTAAGCGGTCCCGCGCCGCGTGAGATGTTATCCAAAAATTCCTGACGCGTGGCGCTGTTGGTCCGGAATCCGCCTTGCATGGCGGAAGTGGTCATGCGCGCATCGTGTTTGCGGACGCCGCGCATCATGGCACATAAATGCAAAGCCTCCACCACGACAGCTACGCCGTGAGGATGAAGCAGATCGTTCAGGAAGTTGGCAATCTGACGCGTCATGCGCTCCTGCACTTGCAGGCGGCGGGCATACATATCCACAATGCGGGGAATTTTCGAAAGGCCGATCACTTTTCCGCTTGGGATATACGCGACATGGGCGCGCCCGATGAACGGGAGCATGTGATGTTCGCACAGGCTGTAGAACTCGATATCGCGCACAATCACCATATCGTCATAAGAAACGGTAAAGATCGCATCGTTGACCAGTTTCTGCGGATCGGTGCGATAGCCTGCCAGCAATTCGGGATACATGCGCGCCACGCGGTTGGGCGTACCCTTCAAGCCTTCGCGTTCGGGATCTTCGCCAAAGGCGCGCAACATGGTTAGCGTCGCGGACTCAATTGCATTTGAATCAATTTCGTTTTTAAAATCGGGTTGTTCCATTTTTTCTCCAAGGGTTGGCAAAATAGACGGTATTGATTGTATCTGATTTGCAGGAGTTTAAATCCCTCGCCCAGACAATAACGAAGATGGACATGTTCGCTGTTTCAGGATGGGCATATAATTACCGCAGTTGAAAAACATCTTTGCATTTTGAGTTGGATAAAGGAGAAAACCATGGAATTCACGCAACTTGGTCGTACTGGCCTCAAGGTTTCCCGCTTCTGTTTGGGCACGATGAACTTCGGTCCGCTGACTAGCGAGGAAGATTCGTTCGCCATCATGGACAAGGCACATGATCTCGGAATCAACTTTTTCGATACTGCCAATGTCTATGGCTGGAAAACCGGCGAAGGAGTGACTGAAAATATCGTTGGACGCTGGTTCGCTCAAGGCGGAGGAAGACGCGAGAAAACGGTCATCGCTACAAAAGTTTTCGGGCGCATGGGCGATTGGCCCAATCAATCAAGGCTATCCACGCGGCATATTCGAGAGGCGTGCGAAGCATCGCTCAAACGTCTGCACACCGATCACATTGATCTGTATCAAATGCATCACGTGGATCGCAACGCGCCGTGGGAGGAAATCTGGCAAGCCATGGAAGTATTGGTTCAGCAGGGAAAGGTGCTGTATGTCGGCTCATCCAACTTTGCAGGCTGGCATATTGCCAAGGCGCAGGAAGCCGCCAAAGCCCGTCACTTTATGGGACTCGTCAGCGAACAGAGTCTTTATAGCTTGAACGACCGCATGATCGAACTGGAAGTGATACCGGCTTGCAAAGACTACGGGCTTGGACTCATCCCGTGGAGTCCGCTTTCGGGCGGGTTACTGGGCGGCGCATTGCAAAAGATCAAAGAGGGCCGCCGCGCCAGACCGGAGCAACAAAAGGAAATTAAAGCGAAGCGACCCAAGCTCGAAGCCTGGGAAAAGTTCTGCAAAGCCAAAGGTGAGCATCCCGCGGATGCGGCGTTGGCATGGATTTTAAAGAATCCTGTCGTGACCGCGCCGATCATTGGACCGCGCACGATGGAACAATTGACCGGCGCGTTGCGTGCATTCAAGGTCAAGTTCTCGAAGGATGAGTTGAAAAAGATGGATGAGATTTGGCCCGGTCCCGGCGGTGAAGCGCCAGAAGCTTACGCCTGGTAAAACATAAAAACTCCTGATAGCTTTGAACTATCAGGAGTTTTTATAATCACGCTATGCGTATCATTTTCCATTGCACAAGTAATGCAAGATCATCACACCGTTTGAATAGGATTGCTTCCCTTTAAACTTGACTTGCTATTACGAAGTCAATCCTTAATGATCTCTTATCTTCATCCTCACCATCCCGAGTAACCTTTTATATAAGAAGGCGACTACCTTCATGTAAGTCAATTCAACTCGGAGGTAGTATGAAACAATCTTTACGTTTGGCAGTTATCTCAACTCTCGTGCTTGCTGCAATCGCATTCAGCGCGGTGAGTGCAATGGCTATGTCTTCTACTCGCGTTATGGACACGCCGTCCGGATCCATAACTCCCGCTCCGCAAAAGGAAGTGGTAGGCGTAGTCACCGGCATGGGCACAGGCACCATCACCGTGAACGGCATCGTTTATAACCTTGCAACTTCCGCTCAGATCAAAAGTACCGTGCAAGTTGGTAGCACTGTGCAACTGGAGTTCGTCACCAATCCCGATGGCAGTCTGACGGTTTATGAAGTCGGCCAACCTGGATCGTCTAATTCCAATGGCAATTCCGGCGGCACTGAATCATTTGGCACGCCGGAACCAACCAGCACAGAAATCAGCGGAACGGAACCAGTTAGCACGGAACCCGTTAGCACAGAGGCTGTCAGCCTTGATAAAAGCTCCAATTCAAACCCGGTCTTTGTGATTTCAAATTTCAAAGGCGGCCCAAGCCTCGATAACAGCGGCAACAGTTCAAGCCAAGACCTCAACAGCCGCGACTCTTCATCGAACTCTTCAAGCGGTTCAAACCAAGATAAAAGCGGCAACGGCTCCAGCAAAGATTCCGGCAATCAAAGTCCATCCCCAGACTCAGGCAATAGCGGTCGCTAAACAAGATCAACACCAAGCATAAAAGAGACGGCGCACAAAATGTGCGCCGTCTCTTTTTAATCCAACTACACTACCACGCTCACCAATCTCTTCTATGCCACGATGACTTTCTTCGACTCTTTGCCTTCCTAGAAAATCCAATGCAGTCGAGCTTGATTTGTATTTTTCCTTGAGTCATTCTGACCTCCTCTACTATTTCCTATTTACCTTTCCCCGTCTCTACATTATCCGGTTTTGTATCCATCGTGCGTGTGGCTGGAGTCATCGAACCGATGATAATCGTGAGGAGATAGAGAACACCGATCACGGCAAGCACGAGTCGAATATCGAACCATTCGAGAACATAACCGCCGAATAAAACTCCAAGCGGAATGGCTATATACGCGCCCGCGGTGATCGCACCGAAGACGCGTCCGCGCAATTCGATGGGAACACGTTCGTATTCAATGGTGCTGATGATCGGGTTAAGTGGTCCAGCACCGAGTCCGGAAATAAATTGAACGGTCAAAACGATCGGAAGGGAAGGCACGAGCGCAAGTGCTCCCATATGCAATGCAACAATGGCAAAGCCAATAAAGAACACCGCGCGGCGCGAAAAATGCTGTCCAAACGCGGCAAATAGTATCGCACCGACCAATGCACCACCTCCGCTCAAGCCGATGATAAGGCCCAAATCCACAGCGTTGCCAAAGAACTGCTTGGCATATACCGGATAAATCACGCCTCCGAGCGGCGCATCCAGAAAATTCGTGACTAGCACGATTCCAACGATGGCAAGAATCAACTTTTCTTGCAGGATGAATCGGAATCCCGTTTTGATTTCTTCGACGTACGGAAGCGATGCTCCGGTTTTTTTCAAATCCTGCATCAATGGCACGGCGCGGAAAATAATCGCCGCCGAAACAAGAAAACTGATCGCATCCAGCCAAAGCACATTATTCGTGCCGATGAAAGCGATCAAGACTCCAGCCAGCGGCGCGCCGAGCAAGCGTGAGCCGCGTTCCACGGATTGAATTCCAGCACTGGCGCGCTCAAGACTCATTCCGGCAAATTCGGCGAGTTCGGGAATCAATGCATCGCGTGCGGTGGTACCTGGTGCATCGAGCAAGTTGCCGATGAACACCAGAATCAGCAACTCCCAAAATTGCAAGCCAATCGTAGCGTGGAGCAGTGGTATCAAACCAAATGCTATTGCACTAGCGAGGTCGGCTGTGATGCTTGTACGTTTGAAGCCAAGATGGTCAACAATGGTACCGCCGAAGAATCCGGCGACAACGGATGCAAGCGCACTGAAAAATCCTG
>DATCTP010000244.1:0-2996 GCA_036567885.1 Anaerolineales bacterium
AAAATGTTTTGAAGCAGCGACCATACGCCAGTTAATGGAGATTGGCGAATAAGAGATAGAGTGGAGTAACTATAACTGGCGTTTTGATTTTTGAAAAAGAACGCGCGCCAACCTGAAACGCCGATGAACACGAATAGATATGGAATATAAAGAAGAGCAACGCGGCGCAGTTTGTCCTTCCATTGCTCATCCAGGACAAACCAGAAAAGAATGATCCGAAAAAATTCGAGGAAATAAAAATATTCCATCGTCAACAAATTGACGAGAGCCAAAGCAAGCGCGGCAATGGTCAACGGGATGCGCCGCGAAGGAATGCGGATGGCAAGGATGGAAAGATAAAGCGAAAGCAGGAAACAATTCAAGACGATGTAAAAATGCGTGTACATCAAGGCGACAAAGTTTTGTCCCAGCGCCGGATACACCAGAAATAAAAGACTGGTCCATAAAGCCGGATGAGGATTCTTTTGCCAGATTTGCCGCAACACCAGCCAGACCAATACCGCGGTCAACCAGCGCATGATCACCACCAGCGCCTGCCAGCGCCACGGAACTGGACCGACAACGGGCAACGTAAGCTGATAGATCATCCCCCAAAACGGGCGGCTCGTGGAAAAGGTCTTCGTCAACGCCGCGGGACCGAGACGATAATAGATCCACGTCCACGGTTCTTCATCCCAATAAATGCCGCGCTGCCAGAAGAACAATCCATATGTCAGCACCGCGACAATGAATAGTAAAAAGGGAATGCTGCGTTCAGAAAAAGACAAGCTCTCGAGTTTCTTTAAAAATCTTTTCATGCTGACAGCTTTCGTTCCATACGATAACGTTCAAACCGGCCTTCTTTGAAAGTCCTTTTTACACTAAACCCGGATTTTTGATATAACGCCAGCGCATGAAGATTATCCGTTTCCGTAGTCAGTTCAACAGAACAATAATCCAAAGCACGACTTGCCTCGATAAAAGCTTCCAGCAGAGCGCGCCCAATTCCATTTCCCTGAACGTTTGGAGCAACGCCGATATACGTCAATTCAATTGCATGAGGGATAAGCTTTTGCTGAGATGAGTGAAAAACAGAGGACAAAGTTTGCAGAAACACAGGAGACCGTTTAACTGCAAGAACCATCATCTGCACAAGGAACCAAGAAAGTGGACTTCGTAGCCGCATATTTAGCGCATAAGGGTCAGGAGAACCCACGACCCATCCAAGTATTTCCTGAGAAGAAGAAACGGCACAAAAACCAATCACAGCGGAATCTTTCCGGGCAATTTGATAATATCGCAAAATAATTGGAAAGCCGAGATCGGTCAATAAATTGCGCATTACGGATTGATGCAGCAAAGCCACGCGTCGTAATACGTGGTCGTCAATGCCAGCAAAAGCTTGAAGAGTATATTCCATCGGTGCAAAACTCAAGCGAGACCTTTGATCAAGAACGGTCCCAAAGGAAGAACAATAAAATCAGGCAATTGCTTCCAAAGCCAAATGGCAAACCGGAATTTCGGATTCTTTTGATTCAATTCAGGCAGTATTGCGCCATCCCGCAGGTTATACCAATATGCCAGCAATCGTTTTCGAGGTTTCCATTTCATCTTGAAGGTTTCATTACCAGAACCGATCAGACTGCGACCAATATCAAATGTTTTAAAACCCGTTGCGCCATAACGGCTCACCACAGACCAATACAGAAACTCACCCGCATAATCGGAACGGAACGCGCGCAGAATGTTTGCATGAAGATTTGTAACAACATCATCTTGAAGAATGAACACGCCCGCGCCAGCCAGCTCTCCGCGAGGTCCGTAAACGACAGCAAACTCCAGCGTATGCCCAAGCGATTCAGCCATTTGATATAAATACGCTTTGCTATGATAGGGCGAACCTAGCTCATGCATACTGTGCGTCAAGCCTTCATACGCCTCATCCAGCAAATCGAGATGACCAAACTTTATATGAAAACCTCTTTTGAGCGACTTGCGGATATGGTTGCGATGATCGGAACTGTATTGGGCAAGCATTGTTTCTGCGTTCGAGGATAGATCGGTGCGATAGGTCGAATAGATCGGATGCTGAATCCAGCCGTTCGGCGGAATCGATTCGCCCGCATCAAACCGGACGTTGACATAATCCACCTTCAATTCGTTTCCCAACGCTTGAGCCTTTTCCAATAACGCGTCACGCACATTCGCTGAGGAAAACGCAAAGCCGCCATACGAAGCAAAAGGCGCGGTAGTCAAATAATTGCCAAACACAAAATGCTGGATATGCACAAGCGCAAGCAAACCCGTAATTTCGTCTTGTTCCTCCGCTACGAGGCGATAGAGGGAAAGACCATAAATATCCGAGATGAACCCGGTCCATGAATCGAAAGCGGGGAATGCTGCCATCTTAGACAACGCTTGGGGACAAGATAACTTTTCACTTCGTGAAAGGAGGCGGATGTTTATTTTGGACGATGTTCGCGGCTCGATCACAATAGGTTTTAGCATGGCTTTATGCGTTTCCGCGTATTTTTAGGATTTCGTCCAAGTACGCCCCAATCGGTGAGACCGGAAAGTTGCGAAGGAGTTCGCCTAGGAACTCAGCTTTATTCCAGGTGAAAGGCAATAATAACGGATTCCGCATCACGTCCCGCCCGATGCGGGAAGCCCAATTCAATGGGCGCACGATCTCATACGGATGCAAAAATAAGACCGGGCTGAATCCTTTCTTCATTTGATTTTCCAAAATGCCAAAAATCATCCGGTTCATCAATCCGATGCTGAAACTCGAACCATACGGATATTCTCCGCCCAAAAGCAACCCCCATGTAAATTGACGAGGCGCGATAAACGTTTGCTCGCCGTGTCCTAAACGAAACGTGCTGACCGGAATCTCCCAAACGCCGCCCTTCTGCAAAACCGTCCCCGCTGGAGCATAGATGGAAGAGCTGTAAACAAATCCTGACTCTTCCAGCAATGCGTATGCGGACTCACTCATACCGACCATGGGCGCGCGG
>DATCTP010000245.1:0-8717 GCA_036567885.1 Anaerolineales bacterium
ATCACGTTTTTCCTTCTGGCGCTGTATCGTCTCGCGGCGAATGTGCCTGTTCCCGGTATCAATTTCGTCGCGCTCAAGGCTTTTCGCGCCAGCGCCGCTTCGAGCGCCGGCTTTCTCGGCTTCCTTGATTTACTGTCCGGCGGCACGGTAACCAACTTCTCGTTGCTTTCGATGGGCGTCTATCCATACATCACGGCGCAGATCATTTTGCAGTTGCTGATCCCGATCATCCCTGCGCTTCAACGCCGGATGCAGGAAGATCCTCGTGAGGGTCAAAAGTGGATGGAGCGTTGGACTTATTTCCTTGCGGTGCCGATGGCGGTGCTTTCCGCCATTGGGCAGATCAATATCTTCAACTCGCTGTCGATTCAAGCCCAACAGGGAGCCATTGTTCCATTCGGTTTTAGCAGTGATTTATGGCTTCCTTCATTGACCATTCTAATGGTGATGACGGCCGGTACGATGTTTGCCATCTGGCTTGGCGAGCTGATCTCTGAATACGGCATCCGCGGGCAAGGACTGTCGCTCGTTATTTTTGCGGGCATCGTGGCGCGCATGCCTGCCAATATCTTTAGCATTATGCAGGATCAAAGCACGCGCTGGTTCATGTTGATTTTTACGATTGTCGTAATCATCCTGACGATCTTTGCGATTGTTTTCATTCAACAGGGACGCCGCAATGTGCCGGTTATGTATCCGGGACGCCGGATGGGCAACCGCATGTCCATGCCGGTCAAAGGTACGTTGCCACTGATGGTTAATCTCGCCGGAATGATCCCGTTGATTTTTGCGAGTGCGATTCTGCAATTCCCGGCGATCATCGCCAGTTATTTCACGCAATCTACGAATGCCGGCGTCAAGGCGTTTGCCCTGTCTGTGCAAAATACATTGGGCGGCGGCACCGGTTCGAACAGTTGGGTGTATTGGCTGCTATATTTCCTCATGGTTGTGTCGTTCACGTTCTTCTATACATCGGTTCTCTTTGAACAGCAGAATTACGGCGACAACTTGAAGAAGTCCGGCGCGCAAATTCCCGGTGTTCATCCCGGTGAAATAACACAGAAGTATCTTAACAAAGTTCAACAGCGCATTACGTTCCCCGGCGCGTTTTTCCTCGGCGTGGTTGCGGCTTTGCCTTTCCTGCTCAGCCTTCTGTTGAAAGCGTTTGGAATAGCCAGTGCGTCCACTTCGACGGGCTTGTTCCTGGTTTCGTCGGCAGGTTTGCTCATCGTGGTCGGCGTTGTACGTGATACGTTCTTGAACATTGAAGCCGAAATGAAGTTGCACGGATATCAGGACTCGTTGTTGGTGCGCTAAATAATCGAAAAGGAGAATAACGTGGCGACCTACATTGTTCTACTTGGACCTCCCGGAGTAGGAAAGGGTACGCAAGCAAAAATCCTTGCCCAGCAAACAGGCTTGATCCACGTTTCTTCCGGCGACTTATTTCGCGAGAACATTAAAAATAAAACGGAACTTGGCAAACTCGCTAAATCGTTTATAGATAAAGGCGAATTGGTTCCTGATGATGTAACGGTCGCCATGATCAAAGACCGCCTCAACCGCCCGGACTGTAAAGCGGGCGCCATTTTGGACGGCTTTCCCCGCACCCCCGTCCAAGCGGGTGCGTTACGCAAAATGCTTGCCGATTTCAAAGGCGATATTGATCTTGTTCCATTCATCAATGCTGACCCGAATGTATTGGCTGAACGTATTTGCGGCAGACTGACATGCCGAGCAATGGGTCACATTTATCATGAGAAGTTCAACCCGCCCAAAGTTGCAGGGATTTGCGATATTGACGGTTCCGAACTTTTCCAGCGCGAAGACGATAAGACCGAGACGGTCACGAACCGGATCAAAGTTTATCTCAATCAGACCGCACCGTTGATTGATTATTATCGCGGTCAAAATAAATTAGTTGAAATTGATGGAACACAACCCATCGAAGACGTCACAGATGCGCTTGTGTCTGCGATGAAAAAAGCAGTGAAGTAGAGATTGTGTTGGAGTGAATTATGAGTTGGGATCGCCAAATCCATATTAAAAGCCCTGACGAATTAAAGATCATGCGTCAGGCTGGGCGAATCAACGCCGAGATTTTGGCGACCATGAAAAATTTGATACAGCCCGGTGTTTCAACAGCCGACCTCAACGCGGCTGCTGAGGAAGTGCTGAAGAAACACGGATGTTATTCGCCGTTCAAAGGCTATAGTCAGCCGCCGTATCCGGCTTCCATTTGTACCAGTGTCAACGAGGAACTGGTGCATGGAATTCCGAGCAAGAAGCGGATTCTCCGCGAAGGTGACATCATCTCCGTGGATTGCGGAACGGTGTTTGAAGGTTTTGTGGCCGACTCGGCTATGACCTTTGCGGTGGGGAAGATTTCCCCGGAAGCGCAGCGCCTGATGGAAATTACGGAAGGCGCGTTGGTCGCGGCGATTGATAAAATGCGCGTGGGCAATCGCACCGGCGATATTTCGGCGGCGATTCAGAATTATGTCGAAAGCCGCGGCTTGCACGTTACACGCGAATACACCAGTCATGGTGTAGGACGGCAAATGCACGAAGGTCCGCAAGTTCCCAATTATGGAACAGCGGGAACCGGAATGCCGCTTCGTCCAGGAATGACCATTGCCATCGAACCGATGGTGCTGGTTGGAACGCACGAAACCCGTACTTTGCGCGATCAGTGGACGGTGATCTCGGCGGACAAGTCATTGACAGCGCACTTTGAACATTCCGTGGCTGTCACCGAAGGAGAGCCTCTCATCCTGACTGTCCCATGAATTGTCCAATGAGACCGAACACTGGACGGAAAAAGGTATAGCCTGTATAATCGCATCTTTGGCTCTAAAGAAGCAAGGAGTTATCATGAAAGTTTCACCATCTGTTCGCAAGCGTTGTGCCAAGTGCCGTATCGTTCGGCGCAAGGGCCACGTATATGTGATTTGCGAAAATCCTAAACACAAGCAACGACAGGGTTGATGTATATGGCGAGAATTGAAGGTGTTGATCTACCCCGCAATAAGCGGGTTGAAGTTGGACTAACGTATCTTTTCGGCGTTGGGCCTACGCGCGCACGCGCGATCTTGGCGGCGACCAAAGTGAATCCGGATACACGCGTCAAGGATTTGACCGAAGCCGAAGTAACGGCGATGCGCGAGTTTATATCCAAAAATTATGAAGTTGAAGGCGATTTGCGCCGCGATCAGCAGATGAATATCAAGCGGCTGATCGAGATCGGTTCTTATCGCGGTTTGCGGCATCGCCGTAATCTACCCGTCCGCGGACAACGCACCCGCACCAATTCCCGGACCCGAAAAGGTTCGAAGAAGACCGTTGCTGGGCGCGGACGCCGACGCGGCGCGACCAAGAAGTAAAACAGGAGTTGATGATTTATGCCTCAGAGTGTACGCTCCGCACGCCGCGCAGCTGGCGGCGCCAAAAAAGGAAAGCGCAATTTATCTTCCGGACAGGTGCATATCTTTGCATCTTTCAATAATACGATTGTGACGGTAACCGACTCGGAAGGGAACGCCGTTGCTTGGGGTTCGGCTGGCTCGGCTGGCTTCAAAGGCTCACGCAAGAGTACGCCATTTGCGGCTCGTCTCGCGGCGGAACAAGCGATCAAAGCCGCACAGCAATTGGGAATCCAGGAAGTGGATTTGTTCGTTAAAGGTCCTGGTCCCGGACGCGAGAATGCGATTCGTGCCGTTCAATCCATGGGCTTGAGAGTCCGCTCCATGTCCGATATCACGCCAATCCCGCATAACGGTTGTCGGCCTCCGAAAAAGCGCCGCGTGTAATTTAGTTGAGGTAGTGAAAATATGGCAAAAACATTAAGTCCGGTTTGCAAGCTTTGCCGGCGCGAAGGCGAAAAACTTTATTTGAAGGGTGAGCGTTGCTTTACACCCAAGTGCGCGTTTGAGAAACGCAGTTTTCCTCCCGGTCAACATGGTAAGACTGGGAGCCGCGGTGGAAACGCAAGCCGCACCGGTCAATCCGATTTCAGCCGCCAATTGCGCGCCAAGCAAAAAGCACGTCGTATTTACGGTGTGCTGGAACGTCAGTTCCGTCGATATATTGAAACTGCATCACATCGCCGAGGCTTGACGGGTTTGAATCTCTTACAGATTCTTGAATCCCGACTCGATAATGTAGTATTTCGTTTGGGGTTTGCTTCCAGTCGTTCGCAAGCTCGTATGATGGTGACACACGGTCATTTTACAGTGAACGGCCGTCGTACGGATGTTCCTTCCATGCTTTTGAACGAAGGCGACGAAATCACCATTCGCGAAGGTTCGCGCGGTTTGACTTATTTCAAAACGTTGTCTGAACTGGTCGAGAAGCGCACATCGCCTTCCTGGATAAATCGGGATGTAAAGAAGATGTCGGGAACCATTTCCCGGCTTCCTGAGCGTATGGAAATTGACGGTAGTCTCAGTGAACAACTTATTGTTGAATACTACTCGCGCCGTTAGTCCTTGGCCGCGTGTGAGTGATCAAATGGATCATAACCTTTCTTCACTCGTTGGCTTTCTGCTATTACAAGGGAGAGGTGAACCGTGACGGGTATCTCGAATATGGTCATGCCGAAGATCGAGCGCGAAGCTGAAGCTCGAAATTATGGCAAATTTGTAATCAGCCCGCTGGAGCGCGGTTATGGCGCGACACTGGGTAATGCGTTGCGCCGCGTTCTGCTTTCATCCCTGGATGGCGCAGCGGTCACATCCATTCGCATCGGAGATGTGTTGCATGAGTTCAGCGATATTCCCGGCGTGCGTGAAGATGTAATCCAGGTGACGTTGCAGATCAAGCAAATTCGTCTCAAACTGGATGGCGTGGACAGCACGCGCATGAATTTGCAGGTGCGTGGCGAAGGCACCGTGACCGCCGCCGACATCGTAGCTCCATCCGAAGTCGAGATTGTCAATCCCGAACTTTATTTGTTCACGGTGGACAATCCCAAAACCAAACTGGATATTGAATTCACTGTGGAACGCGGCCGCGGATATTCGCCTGCAAACGAACGCAGTGAGCATCTTCCGATTGGCGAACTTCCTGTGGATGCGATCTATAGCCCAGTCAAACGCGTCAATTGGGAAGTGACTTCGGCTCGTGTGGGTCAGAGCACGAACTACGATAAATTGGTTCTTGAAATTTGGACGGACGGCACGATCGCACCGGAACGTGCGTTGGGCACTTCTGCAAAATTGATCATTGACCATCTCCGTATGATCGCAGGCATCAATGAAGAAATGCTGACGGTGGTGACCGAACGCGAAGTCGGTGGAAGCCGCCTATCGAGTGAACTGGCGGAAACGCCGGTTGAAGCTCTTGACCTTTCGGTGCGCGTCTTCAACTCGCTGAAGCGCACAGGTATTACTACGGTCGGCGATGTGTTGGAATTGCTCGATAAAGGCGAATCAGCGGTGATGTCCATCCGCAATTTTGGCGAAAAGAGTTTGGATGAATTGCGCCAGAAGATGCATGAGAAGGGCTTCCTAAAGGACGAACAATCTTCGGAGTAAAGAGATGCGACATAATGTAGCAGGTTATAAACTGGATCGAACCAGCGGTGCGCGGCTTGCGTTGCGCCGAAATTTGATGAAACAATTCTTCGAGCACGAACGAATTCGAACCACCAAGGCGAAAGCTGCGGCAATTCGCGGCGAAGCGGAGCATATCATCACCATCGCACGTAATAGCGCGAATGCAAGTGATACCGAGAAAGTCGCGGCGCGTCGTCTCGTGGCTTCGAAACTGGGTGATAATCGAGTGATCAAGCGCATCTTTGATGACATCGCCCCGCGTTTTGCGACCCGCAACGGCGGTTACACGCGCGTGATGAAACTTGGGCCACGCCTCGGCGATTCAGCGGAGATGGTGATCCTCGAATTGGTTGAAGAGTAAATCGCAATTGGTGTTTAGCTAGCAGCTAATTGCTAAAAGCTAATCGCTCGATGGCACTTTACAAACTGATCCTTGCTTACGATGGCACGGCTTTTTCAGGAAGCCAGCGGCAGGCAAACCGTCGAACTGTACAGGGCGAACTCGAAAAGGCTCTGCGCGGAATAGGATGGTCCGGTCGTTCTGTGACTTTAGCCGGACGCACCGATACCGGCGTTCACGCCTCGGCACAAGTGGCCGCGTTTGACCTCGAATGGAATCATGGCCTCGAGCGCTTGCGTAGCGCGCTGAATGCCAATCTTCCTGATGATATGGCGGTGAAAAATGTTGAGGTTGCGGACGCAAAATTTCATCCGCGTTTCGATGCCGCATCGCGCTGTTATCATTACCGGCTGTTTTGCCAGAATGTCCGCGACCCGTTAGGCGAGAAAATGGCGTGGCGCGTGTGGCCCGCCTTCGATGAAGAAATGCTCGGTGATGCCGCCCAAGTTTTTTTAGGGCAACATGATTTTTCGGCGTTTGGTTCGCCCTCACGCGAACAAAGTTCCACGACGCGAACGGTAATGTTTTCGGAGTGGAAAAGACTCGATGGTGAGTGGCAGTATGAGGTTCGGGCGGACGCGTTTTTATATCGAATGGTTCGCCGTTTGGTCTTCGTTCAAGTCGAGGTTGCGCAAGGAAAGTGTCTGAAAGAAACTGTGGTCAAGGCGTTGGAACGACCGCAGACTAAAAATGAAATCCCCGCGGGATTGGCTCCCGCACACGGACTGACTCTGGTAGAAGTGACGTATTGAGTCGTCCGAGCAAAGAATACGGAGATTGAAAGTGTACAAATCGTATTATCCAAAAGAGAGCGAGATCGAACGCAAATGGTTCGTGGCGGATGCCAACGGACAGAACTTGGGCCGCTTCGCCGCACAGGTTGCGCGTGCCTTGTTAGGCAAACATAAACCAACTTTCACGCCCGGCGTGGAGATGGGTGATTATGTGGTGGTTATCAATGCCGAACGAGTCACTGCCACTGGAACCAAGACCAGTTTGAAGATGGACAGCAAAATGTACCATCATCATTCCGGCTATCCGGGCGGTTTGAAGTCCGTTAGTTTGCGCGAGCAATTACGCATTCATCCCGACCGCGTTCTGCGCGAAGCCGTATGGGGTATGCTGCCTCACAACAAAATGGGACACTCGCTGATCAAGCGTTTGAAGATTTACGCGGGTCCGAATCATCCGCACGGTTTACAAAACCCGGAACCGTTGAAGTAGAAAGGAAGTTGCAATCATGGCTGTTCAATATTACGAAGGTATAGGTCGCCGCAAAGAGAGCATTGCCCGCGTCCGTTTGATGAGCGGAAGCGGCAAGTTTGTGGTCAATCAAAAGGAAGCGAACGCCTATTTTACGCGCCTCGGCGATCTAAACGACATCTTGTTGGCTTTCAAAGCCTGTGGCGAGGAAGCTGGCAAGTATGATATCACTGCCACTGTGAATGGCGGCGGTGTGACCGGTCAGACCGATGCGGTCAAACTTGGATTGGCGCGTGCGTTGCTTAAGATCAACGGCGATTGGACTTCGTCCTTGCGCAAGTTCGGTTTGCTGACGCGCGATGCGCGCGTCAAGGAACGCAAGAAGCCAGGTCTCAAGCGCGCCCGCAAGGCTCCGACTTACACCAAGCGTTAGTTCGCTCAAAACGCAAAATCCAAAACGTAAAACGTACTTGCGCACCGCGCTTTGCGTTTTACGTTTTTATTTTTAACGAGGTCATATGTCTGGTATAACTTTGCTCGGTTTGGGTCCTGGCGATCCCAATCAACTCACGCGAGAAGCGTGGGAAGTGCTTTCGTCTGCTGGTGAAATCTATCTTCGTACGCGGCAGCACCCAACGGTTGTTGGTTTGCCGTCCACGATCAAAATCCATTCGTTCGACGACCTTTACGAAGATGGAGAATCGTTCGACGATGTTTATACCGCTATCACGCAAAAGATTTTGGAATTGGGACGGCGTGAAGGAGGCGTGATCTATGCCGTGCCCGGACATCCCTTCGTTGCTGAAGCGACTTGTCCGGAGATTGCCCGCCTCGCGCGTGACGAAAAGCTGGCTCTGCGAATCGTGGAAGGTTTATCTTTCCTCGAGCCGACTTTCTCCGCCCTCGGCCTTGATCCGTACCCGCACTTGACTCTTTTCGACGCCTTGACATTGGGTCAGTTGCATGTTCCAACGTTTGCCCCGGATGTGCCAGTGATGATCGCACAAATCTATTCGCGGCTGGTCGCTTCCGAAGTAAAGTCAACTCTGACGGCGATTTATCCGGATGAGCATCCGGTGCGATTGGTTCTTAATGCAGGGACGAAAGAACAGATCGTTGAGAATGTGGCACTATATGAAATTGACCGCAGTGAGCATATCGGATTGCTGACTTCGCTTTATGTTCCAGCCTTGGGCGAAGGCACATCCTTTGAATCGTTCCAGGAAATCGTCGCGCATTTGCGCGCCCCGAACGGTTGTCCGTGGGATAAGGAACAGACTCACGAGTCGCTGCGCAAGCATTTGCTGGAAGAATCGTATGAAGCCATCGCTGCCATTGACTCAGGCGACTTCGATTCGATGCGAGAAGAGTTCGGTGATTTGCTTTTGCAAATCATGCTGCATTCGCAGATCGCCAGCGAAGAAGGCGAGTTCACCGCCAATGATGTGGTCAAAGGAATTTACGATAAGATCATCCGTCGGCATCCGCATGTGTTCGGTGATGTGAAGGTTGCAGGCGTGGACGGCGTGCTGTCGAACTGGGAGAAGTTGAAGGAGAAA
>DATCTP010000246.1:0-2540 GCA_036567885.1 Anaerolineales bacterium
CGCGCCTTGATGCAGGAACCCAAATTGATCCTGGCGGATGAACCGGTCGCTTCCCTCGACCCTGTGCTGGCTCATTCCATCCTGAAATATCTAGAGCAACTGAACAAAGAACGCGGCATCACCGTGATTTGCAGCTTACACTTCCTCGATCTGGTGCATCGCTATGCCACCAGCGCGATCGCGTTGAAAGACGGCGAACTGGTCTTTCAGGGATTGCCAAAGCAAATTGACGATGCTCAATTCAAAGCCATTTATGGACAGGAAGCCGAGCGCGTTTCCATCATTTGAAAACGCAATGGCATCCTGAAAAATTGGTTCTTCACTCATTCTTTCATGACAAAATCAGAAAATACCGCCACGCCATCCATCAGTGCCGTCCTCGTTGTATTTTATTCGTTAATCATCCCGGGGCTTGGACAATTCCTGATCAAAAAACGTGAGCGGGGAATCGTAATATTCCTTGCGGCTGCGCTGTCGCTCTTTCTTGTGGTTTGGTCGCTGGTGCACCAGAATATCGGAAAAATAAATCTTGGCGGGTTGACCACCAGTTGGCTGTGGCTTCCATTGATCCTGTTTTGGATTTGGAACATCATGGATGCCCGCACCTTGTTGAAGGGAAAACCATTCAACATTCTTCCAGGTATCGCTTTCATCGCATTGATCCTTTATGTAATTGCCTGGAATGTTACGGATGTCCGACTGGATCGTTTGGTGAAAAGATTCAGTGACGCCCGCACGGTTGCCACCAACCTGCTTAACCCAGATGTGATCACTATATCCATCAATGGCAATGATGAAATCTGCGCGTGGAGCTGTATGTCCGCTTATCTCAGCGACAAGTTGGAGGGACGCCCCACGCAGGGACCGATTCGGTGGAGCGATAACTTACTGGCTATTGCCGGAATGGTCAAGGAGATTCCTGCGCCGGCATGGGAAGTGAAGTTGGGCTTGGCTTTGCAAGGCAGCAAAGTAAAAACATTCTCTGCCGGGACCATGCTTCAAACCATTGCCATGGGATTGATGGCGACCATTTTCTCGACCATCCTAGCGGTACCGGTCAGTTTTTTGGCGGCGCACAATATCATGTCGCGGGTACGCGGCGGGATGATTGTGTATTATGTGATGCGGACGATCTTGAATATCGTCCGCGCCGTGGATACGATTGTCTGGGGATTGATTGTCATCGTTTGGGTGGGGCTTGGAAGTTTCGCAGGCGTGATTGCATTAACGATTCATTCGATTGCCGCGTTGGGCAAATTGTTTTCGGAGGAGATCGAGCATATCGACGAGGGGCCGGTAGAGGCGGTGAACGCGACCGGCGCCAATCTGATTCAAACCATCCGTTATGCCATCATCCCGCAGATCACCCCGTCCTTTTTAGCGTACTCACTTTTGCGATGGGACATCAACATGCGTTCTGCAACCGTCATCGGGTTTGTAGCCGGCGGCGGAATCGGATTCTTCGTGGTCGAAACCGTGCGCATGGGAGGTTACCAGCAATACGCAACTGCACTGTGGGCTGTGGTGATCGTCATCGTTCTCGTGGACCTTATTAGCGAGAAATGGCGTGAAAGCATTTTAAGAGACCAGCCGCAAAAAGATCAGGTCGAGAAACGGCCTTTCTTCGGCAAGTTACGCGTTGCTTTTTATGTGATTTTGGGGACGTTGGTTTTTATCTACTGTTGGAATCTTAGCGCGATCAGCCTCAAGGATTTATTTAGTCCCGGATCAAACTTTGGACAATTGATTCATAACTTCGTGACGATTGATCTCTCATCGAATGTTATCCAACCCACCATCCAGCAGATGATCGTCACGATCTTTCAGGCTTTGCTTGCCACCACGCTGGGCGCGCTGGCGGCATTGCCCTTCAGTTTTCTCGCCGCCAAGAATCTGACCGGGCGCAGTTGGCTCTCGGCGTGGATTTATTATGCGACGCGGGCCATGTTCAACCTCCTGCGGTCGATTGAAGCGCTTCTTTACGTGGTCATCTTCATCTTTTGGGTCGGCATCGGACCCTTTGCCGGGATGCTGGCGCTGACGGTGACTTCATTTGCATTGATCGGCAAATTGTTTTCGGAAGCCATCGAGAACATTGATGCAGGTCCCATCGAAGCGGTCAATGCGACCGGTGCGAATCGTTTGCAAATGATCGTGTATGCGGTTCTTCCGCAAATCGTCCCACCGTTTGTTTCGTACCTGATCTATCAATGGGATATCAACATCCGCATGGCAACCATCATCGGCTTCGCAGGCGGCGGCGGAATCGGCTTGACGCTTACCACGTACTTCGGTTCTCTCCAATATCATAAAGCGGGGACGGTGGTGGCATTCATTATCGTCGTTGTAGCGATGATGGATTTTGCCAGCGCCAGATTGAGGCAAGCGTTGATCTAGAGAATCGTATCGTCTTCGCAGAGGGTGGATTGGGATCGACAATTTTCAACTGCACGAAAATTCAGATTGGCGTATGATTATGTTGATGAATGATCTAAATGCTTCTCATCCTGACATTCTTTCGGCGATTCAGCGCGCATTAG
>DATCTP010000247.1:0-6121 GCA_036567885.1 Anaerolineales bacterium
CATCTGCGGAAAATCAAGAAAGATGCCATGCGTATATTGGGCGGAGGAATGATCGTGCAAATAAATATTCTCCTCCACCGAGAATTCGCGAATGGCGCCGTCGCGCATGCGCTCTTCGGGAATGTATGCCATTCCCGAATCAATCCGCTGATTGAGCGTGGATGCGGTGACATCAATTTGCCCAACCAAAATTTTTCCGGCAATTGCTTTTCGCATTCCCGCCAGGCATTCCGCCAGTTCGCGCTGTCCGTTGCCGGAGACGCCTGCCAGTCCAAGTATTTCGCCGGAATGGATTTCGAAATCGACTCCATGCAAAGCCTCGGCGCCGCGATCTCCCATTGTCTTGAGTCCTTCGATCTTAAGCGTAACCGCTCCCGGCTTGAGCGGACGCGGTTCCAATTCTTTTAATTCCCGTCCGACCATCATCTTGACCAACTCGTCGCGCGTAACTTCGCGCGTCGGACGCGTGCCAATCACTTTTCCATCTCGCAATACGGTGACGCGGTCGCTGATGTCCATGACTTCATGAAGTTTGTGCGAAATAAAGACTAGCGAATGACCTTCACTGACCATGCGTCGCAATGTGACAAATAGATCGTTGACTTCCTGCGGCGTGAGGACGGCCGTCGGTTCATCCAGGATAATGAGGCTGGCGCCGCGATATAACGCTTTCATGATCTCGACGCGTTGTTGTTCGCCCACTGAAAGCTGCCAAACATACGCATACGGATCCACTTTTATGCCATAGGCTTCCGAGAGTTCCTGGATGCGCTTCGTGACTTTATCCAGATCAAGCAATGGCTCGCGCGAAGAACGAAGTCCTAGTGCGACGTTTTGTGCGACGGTGAGAGTTGGAACCAGCATGAAGTGTTGGTGGATCATCCCGATACCGGCGCGGATTGCATCCGCGGGCGAACGGAAAATGTAAGGCTTGTTATCAATGATGATCTCGCCCTCATCTGGCTGGTACAAACCGTACAGTTGCCGCATCAGTGTGCTTTTCCCCGCTCCGTTTTCGCCGAGCAGGGCATGGACTTCACCCGCTTTGACGTCAAATGAAACTCCGGAATTTGCCAGCACGCCGGGGAAGCGCTTTACAATATTGCGCATCTCGGCGCGCTGGATGCGTTGGGTCGAAACTGTATAAGTTTCAGATGCCATACTTCACCTGCGTCGTTTTACTAGACAGACAAGCCAATAAGCACTCCTCTCTCCTGCTTATGAGCAGGAGAGAGGTAATACTTTCAATGTTTATGGTTGAACAGAAATAGTTGCCTTCTGAATACCAGTGATTGCCGCATCACCAGCCGCTTTTACGTCAGCGGGCAGGTTGTACCCTGAATTGTAAGCGATGCTCAAGCCGCCATTGGAGAGCGTCAGAGTATAAGTCTCGCCGCCCAATGTACCTGCTTGATGCTTGGCGATCATATCCTTGAGCATTCCAGTCCAATCGTACACTTGGCTGGAAACGACAAGGCTCGGCGCTAGTGAAGACTGATCAGCCTGCGTGCCAAACCATAAGACATTGCCTGCATCCTTGGCGGCGCCAATCGAACCGACTACGGATTGCGAAGAGCCGGTCAAAATGTCAGCGCCATTAGCGATCTGGGTCTTGGCGGCGGCGGTCATCAACGCGACATCAGAGAATGAGCCGGTCCAAGTCTTATTGACTTTGATGGTCGGATCCACTGAAGCGACGCCTTGCACGAAGCCGTCAATGTAAGTTTTGGCATCGCCGACTTCGACCGGGCCGGTCACACCGATAATCTTACTCTTGGTCAACTTGGCGGCCATCACGCCATTGACATATCCGCCTTCTTCTGCCGCAGCGGTGTATGCATAAACGTTCTTCATGCCGAAGGTATTAACATCCGTTCCCCAAGCAAAAGTGGTATTGGGAAAATCGGGGGCAATATCCTGCACCGAAGAACCATACTGCGAGCCGTGAGCGATCACAATATCATAGCCTTTGCTGGCGTAATCACGGATGGCTGCAGCCGCATCGGGAACGTTAAATAGGTTGTCGGTATATGCAATTTCCAGAGCCGAAGGACCGCCCATATCCTTTTGCACCGATTGCAGTGCGGTCCACATCGACTGGCTGAAAGCCGCGTCGTTTGTGGCGCTCGGCATAATGACCGCGATGCGGAAGGGTTTCGGAGTTGGAGTAGGCGCAGGGGTATTGGTAGGCGCTGTGGTCGCCGCGGGAGCCGAGGTGGCTGGCGCGGGCGCGGCAGTTGGAGTCGCTGCGGGAGCACAAGCCGTGAACAGCATGGCGATCAGCAACAAACCGACGATCAACAAACTTTTGTGTTTCATTTTCTTCCTCCTGTGAAGAGTTTAATTTGTGGTTTTCAGATAGCTGGCTACAAGGTCAGCCGTTACAAAATTGATACTTTTTCCTTTTATAACTTTTCCTTTCACCTCCGTGCCAATTAGATTCAACTCTCGCCTCGTTCAAAGGGCTTGTTGAGCGCGGCTGGCTGACGCGCTCGATTGACGCTGATCATCAGCGCGGCGATGGTCATCAAATATGGAAGCATCACGGCGACATCCGAAGAGATCTTTACACCCAGCACCTGCATCCATAGTTGAATGGAATTGACAATGCTGAACAGGAACGCGCCGCCCATGACACCCCAGGGATTCCACCCGCCAAAATAAACCAGGGCCACGGCGATAAAACCTTGTCCGGCGGTAAGGTTATCTTGGAAGAGATTAACCAATGCAATGGATAAGGACGCTCCGGCAATCCCCGCAAGAACGGAGCCGATGCAAACGCTGAAATAACGAATCCGATCCACGTTGATTCCGAGCGAATCTGCGGCGGCAGGATTCTGTCCGACCGATTTGATATTCAATCCAAACGTGGTTTTTTCCAGCACCCACCACGCAATTGGAACGAGTAGAAAAGCGCCATAGACTGGAATGCTGTGCTGGAAGAGAATGGGTCCGATCACAGGGATGTTGCTTAAAAATGGAATTTTTAAAGGTTGGAAGCCGTCAATAGTTTTTACGGTTCCAATCGTAATTTTAAATAGCAGGCTTGACATTCCCAGTCCGAACATATATAAGCCAATACCGCTTATCCCTTGTTCTGCTTTGAGCGTCACGCTGATGAAAGACATCAATAAGCCTAGCAGGAGTCCGATCAATGCGGCGGTCAGCAAAGCCAGCCATAGATTGCCAGTATTTAACGCCACATAAAAAGCGCCGTATGCGCCAAGCAGCATCACGCCTTCCACGCCGAGATTCACGACTCCTGATGTCTGCGCAAAAGTTTCTCCAATCGCCGCATACAGGAACGGCGTAGCTAAACGAATCATGGATGTCAGGACGCCTGCTATCACTCCCAATGAAATAATGTCTTTCATGACTTCTCCTCTTCGTTTTGCAGACCCATCTTTCGCCGCGCCGCCCAGCGCCTCGACCAAAGTGCGGATCCCGATACAAATAGCACCACCAAACCCAAAATTGCATTGATCAAGGATGATGGCACCTGCACAGATCGTTGCATTTCATTTGCCCCAACCAACAAGCCTCCAAAAAGAATGGAGGCCGGGATCAGACCTAACGGATGTAAGCCGCCCAATAAAGCGGCGACAATGCCGGTAAAACCGTATCCGCTTGTAATGCCATCCAAGAGCCGATGCTGAACGCCCAGAATTTCGATGGCACCGGCCAGCCCGGAGAAGCCTCCAGCCAGCGTCATCGAGAATGCCTGATAGAAAGGAACATTGATTCCGGAATAACGCGACGCATCCGGGTTCAGACCCACGGCGCGGATCCGATAGCCGATTGTTGTGCGCCATAAAAAGAAGTAGACCACGATAGCTAGAACTAATGCCAAGATCGCTCCGGCGTGCAGTAGTGTCTGTGGAACCAAACGAGGCAATGTGGCTTGTTCAGGAATCCGCGCAGACTGCGCTAAAAATGTCCCGGCGGCGATTCCAGCCGGATCCATCATCGGTCCGCGGATAAGCAAATACATGAATTGCTGGGCAATGGAATTCATCATGATGGTGCTTAAAATTTCGTTGACATGCAGCCGGGCTTTGAGAATACCCGGAACAAATCCCCACACAGCTCCAGCTAAAAAACCGATGAGCAGCGTAGCAGGAATCAAAAGCCATCCAGGCCACGTATTAAAAGTCAGTGGGAACCAAGTGGCCGCAATGGCACCGAGAGTGATCTGTCCCTCTCCGCCGATGTTGATCACATTGGCACGAAATGCAATGCAGATTCCCAAGCCTACCAGCAGTAAAGGAGTAGCCTTCACCAGTGATTGCGTAATTCCTGAAACACTGCCCGCAGCTCCGTTAATCAGCGCTGCGTAGGCTGCAATCGGATCAGCCTTCAGTATAACCAACATCAAAGCGCCAATCAAAAGGGCGACTAAAATTCCCGCCAACGGTAATAGTATATTTAATACAATATTGTTCCAATCAAAGGCTGAACGACGACTAAGCGATGACGAAGTACCGACTGTTTTCTTGGCTTGCATAGTTTTTCTCCAGTGCAATTCTGAAGTGTCAGCTACCTATGAAATCACTATTATAACTACTATAAAATGCAGTACGCCTAAAAAGAGGCTATTTCCCAATTCGTCGAATGACATGGAAATCAAAAAATTCGGAAACGAACATACTAACCGAGAAATCTATAACTCGGTTTTCGTGTGTGAATAATTTTCCTTCCATTTTCAGCAGGGGAGTCTTGTGTGGGATTTTCAAGCGGCTAGCCAATAGGTTGTCCGCTGCGACCGCGGCTAATCTAGTAAATGAAAAAGTGAGTTTGGGTTGACCGCGTTTAAGGAGCAGATCAAGAACCGATCCGCGAAATTTTGCCCCGACATCTTGTTCGCGCATGCAAGTGAGAGGCAACACGTCTGATAAATGTGCCACCGGCTTTCCGTCCACCAAAATGATGCGGACCACCGATAAAACTTGTGTGCACGAATCGCACTCCAGCCCGGCAACTTCAACGGATGTTGCTGACCGTTCCTCAATTTTCGCATCCCCCATTTCGGTTTTCATTCCTCGGCGGCGAGCAATATGTTCAATGCTTTCAAGCACCTCTAGGCCGCTGTCGAGACGATTCTGGTAGGATGGCGAAACATACGTACCGATCCCGTGTTTTCGGACAATTAAGCCTTCTAGCTCAAGCTTGTAAAGAGCTTCGCGTAAGGTCGGACGCGATATCCCCAATTGTTCCGCGAAGGCGCCTTCCGGCGGCAACTTCTGTCCAGGCTGATACGTTCCGCTTTGGATTAAGTCGCGCAGATAATACTGTGCCTGATAATGAAGAGGCTCGTTGGTGGTTTTTATCCGTCTCAATTCGGAAGCCATACGTTGCCGTCTGATAGTCATCAGAGGTCTGACCTCTGATGACTATAGATACTATAACAATCTTTTTGTTTAAAAGCAGGTGTCATTTGTCACTGTTCTATTTTGGAATTTGTGTGGGCATAAAAATCAAATGAAATGCCGTTACGCATTAAGAGAAAAACCCACTTATGAAATGGTTTGATCGATATTCTTAGTCTTGTCCGCTACCCTCTGCGCGGCATATGTTTTTGCATCACTTTATGATCTTGGTCTGAAATCGAATGAATTGGCTGGCTGGCATGATGAACTGCCAGCTGAAATTAAGCCCTGTTGGGAATAGTAAGATTTTATGCACAATATCTGGTGCCTATGATTACGGTAAATAGGCTATTGATGGCAACATAGGTTGAATTGTTTGTACAAATTTCCTAAATCCGTTTCACAACAAATTCAGAACAATTCGAACTTGGATGGCTAAAGAATAGTAAAATATTGTTCTCCGCAAAAAGAGATGACGAGAGGTAGTTGGGATGACTAAACCAGGCAAACGAACGACAAATCCAGCCGCTGGCGTTAAGAAAGCCAACCTCGTAAAAAGCATTAAGCCAAAAGATGAACTGACCAAGATTGATGGCACCATCCGCGCCGCGTTCGAAAACCATGGCGCTATTATGACTTTGCCGTTTGAAGAATTGGCGAAATGCAGCGCCGGAGCCTTATCACTTCTCCAGGGAATTGGGAGATAGAGTTTACGAAATGAAGAATTTCAAAGACAGTCCATCCGGAATGCCTGA
>DATCTP010000248.1:0-3720 GCA_036567885.1 Anaerolineales bacterium
GCGGCGCGCCACCGGGTCCACGCCGGAGGTCGGTTCGTCGAGGAAGAGAAGCGGCGGTTTATGGATCAGCGCACAGCCGAGGGCGAGGCGCTGCCGCCATCCGCCGGATAGCTCGGAGGTAAACATCTTGGTGCGATTTTCCAAGCCAGCCATTTTCAGAATCTCTTGAATGCGCGCCTTCTCGGTTTCTCTTGGAATATCATAAACGCCTGCGTAGAACTCAAGGTTTTCCACGACAGTCAGATCGTCGTAAAGCGAAAATTTTTGGGACATGTAACCGATGTGCGGCTTGATGCCTTCCGGGTCTTGTACCACATCCACGCCCATGATTTTAGCGGTGCCTTCGGTTGGGATCAACAACCCACACAGCATTCGGATGGTGGTGGTCTTTCCGCTTCCATTCGGGCCAAGATAGCCGATCACCTCTCCGGGCTGTACCGTGAAAGCAATATGATCCACCGCAGTAAAACTTCCGAAGCGTTTGGTCAATCCTTGCACATCCAGCGGGATGATTTCAGTCGCCATTGGCTACTCCTTCTGTTTCAAGGAGTTGGATGAAAACATCTTCGAGCGTGGGCACCACTGAATTGAGGTGATGCAAGACGATACCAGCCTCTTTCAATCGTTGCGGGATACGAGTCAAGGGTCCTTCCGCGGAACGCACGCGCAGGTGTACATATTCTCCAAACGTGTGAACATCTTCCACATCCGGATCTTCGGAAGCAATTTGACGCGCGGCCATTTGCGGATCGGCGGCCAGCTCGAGAATGCGTCCGTTAAGATGACCGATAAGTTCGCGCGGCGCGCCTTGCGTCAAGGCGCGACCGTGATTCATGAAGATGACTCGATTAAAACGCATCGCTTCATCCATGTACGGAGTGCTAACTAACACCGCCGAACCTTCGCGCAATAATCCGATCAGCAGATGCCAGAATTCCTGCCGCGCAACGGGATCGACGCCGCCAGTCGGTTCATCCAATAAAAGAACCTTGGGACGATGCACGAGCGCGCAAGCCAATCCAAGTTTTTTCTGCATTCCACCGGAAAGCGCCGCGGCAGGGCGATTGGCAAATTCTTCGAGACCGGCGAAGCGCAACAGATCCTTTGAACGTTGTCTGCGGTCCGCTTCGTTCATGTCGAATACTTCGCCAAAAAATTCAAGATTCTCCTGAACGGTTAAATCCCCATATAAACTGAATCGCTGGGCGAGGTAGCCGATCTCTTCGCGTGCCTTTTCCACTTGTGCGGGGATTTCATATCCTGCGACGCGCAGCGTTCCACTGGTGGGCTGAAGCGCGCCACACAGCAAACGCATGGTGGTTGTTTTGCCCGCACCATCCGGACCAACCAAGCCGACCATTTCTCCAGCACGGACTTGCAGATCGAGTCCATCTACTGCGCGCAGAGTGCCAAAGGTTCGAACTAAATTTTCTGTTTCAAGCAGAAGTTCAGATTCCATATTTTTATAATTCACTACAAAGGACACAAATTACAAGAAAACTATTTCATGCTCTTCTTCGTGCTTCGTATCCTTTGTGTTTGAAAAAGAAGACTCCATTAAAATCGCTTACGGTTTATTGAAAAGTAACATCGGCGGGCATGCCGGGTTTGAGCTGGCCTTGCGGATCGGAGACAGTCAACTTGATGGCATACACCGTGGAACTGCGTCCTTCCACCGTCTGCACATTGCGCGGAGTGAATTCCGCTTGATCCGAAATGTAACTGACCTGCGCGTTGAAGGTCTCGCTGGGGAAGGAATCCACTTTCATGGTTGCCGGCATTCCCAGTTTGATCCGGCCGTACAAATCTTCCGGAACATAGACCGTGATCGTCAGATGGCTGATATCAGCCATGGTCAAGGCGTCCGCTCCCGGCTGGACGTATTCGCCCGGTTCGACATTGCGGGTCAGGATTACACCGTCCATCGGAGCATACACGGTCAGTTTTGTGATCTGCGTGCTGATCAAATCCACATTGGCTTGAGCCTGCTGAACTGCATTGTTGGCTTGATCGTCGGCGGCTTTGGCTTGGTTGAGCGCCGCTTGAGCCGTGGAGACCTCGGGAGACATGCTGCCGGTCTGAACATAGCTTACGTAATTCATGGCTGTGTTATACCGTTCCTGTTCCAAGCTGACATCGGCGCGTGCTTTCGATACATCCTTTGCCCCTTGGGAGGTCAGGGCATCGTTATAAGCATTTTGTGCATCTTTGAGATTTGACTTGGCATCATCGAAGAGTTGTTGGGAATAATCCTTGATATTCTGATCGATGTTCGAGGTGTTGATCAGGTAATCGGAAGAGTTCTGTTTGCTGGTTGGCTGGTTTTGCTGTTTGGCGAGCTGATATAACCCAAAGCGCGTCAACTGGTCGATGTTCGTGCCGTTCTGAACGCGGTTATTCAAATCGTTGGCAACGTTGTAACTGGCTTCGGCGTTGGCGAGGTTCGTCTCGATTTGGACAAAACTGCTCCCCGCGGCGGAGGCCTCGATGGATGTGAGATTGTTTTGCGCATCGGTGAGAGCTTTTTGTGCGGCAGTCACTTCGGCTTGCGCGGCGGTCATCTGTTCGGATTGGGTGTAATACCACGTGGGCAGGTTGAAATCCGAAGGCCGATTCGTTAGCCATTGATTGAACAGCGTTTGATCCGTTACCAACGAAGCATTCAACGCCAGGTTATATTGGTTCTGGGCGGAAGCCAGCGCGGCGTCCGCAGTGGAAGCGGCGGCTTTCGCCACGTTGAGAGCTGCCACGGCTTGCTCTTTCTGCGCCTGGAACAGGCTGTCGTCGAGATGCATGAGCACATCTCCGGCTTTGACCGTCTGGCCTTCATTCACCAGTACATCTTTTACTTTTCCGGGTTCTTCCGGCGCCACGTTAACATTGGTGGCTTCGATGGTTCCCGAAGCTTGCAGCTGCGAGGCGGCGTTGCTTTGGCTCCAGGCTTGATAGGCGAAATATCCAATCGCGGCGACGACTAGTACGATCACAACGATCAGCACAGGTGAGGGTCTTCTGTTTTGCATATTGATTTACTCCTTAGATATATTTTTCTTATTCCAAATTTTTGCGGAAACGCCACATGGCAAGTCCAAGCAGGGCGATGGCAAAAATACTTAAAGCGATGGTTTGCGGGATGATCAAATCCAGGCCAACACCTTTGATGACCACCGCTCGCATAATGTAGATAAAGTAAGTTGTAGGGAGCAATGCTCCCACAAATTGAAGGAAGGGAGGCAGTGATGCAATGGGAAAGATGTATCCTGAAAGCATCATGGCGGGCAGCATTAAAGGCATGACCATTAGTTGGGCTTGCTGTTGAGTGCGTGCCATGGTGGAGATGACAAGTCCGTAACCAAGTGTAGGTAACAAGTAAAGACCTGTCATCGCGAAGAGAAGGAGTAAACTTCCTCGAATCGGAACACTAAACACAAGTGTTCCCAACACCAAGATTAGCAGGGTGTCAGCAAAAGAAACCAGGATGTACGGAATGATCTTTGCCAGTATCAGTTCCCAGGACCGAATCGGGGTAACGATCAGCTGCTCAATGGTTCCCCGCTCGCGTTCCCGAACGATGGCGAGCGCCGTCAGGCTGGTTGCAGTTTGAAATAGAATCAGAGCGATTAATCCTGGAACAATACTGTATGCCCCAATTAAATCTGGATTGTAAAGTACGTTGGTGCGCACATCCACTGGGTTAGCATTTCCTCCCATGGACGCGCC
>DATCTP010000249.1:0-3900 GCA_036567885.1 Anaerolineales bacterium
TTCGGCGCGGCGACCCAGTTCTTGCATGGCGGTACATCTGCGAAGGCGCGCGACCAAATGGTCAAACGGTTTCAGGAGGATGAACATGCGCCGTCCATTTTTATTCTGTCATTGAAGGCAGGCGGCACAGGTCTGAACCTAACGCGCGCCAACCATGTTTTTCATTTTGACCGCTGGTGGAATCCCGCCGTAGAAGATCAAGCCACAGACCGCGCTTTTCGCATTGGACAGAAACGCAATGTGCAGGTGCATAAATTCGTTACAACGGGAACGCTGGAAGAAATGATTGACGACATGATCGAATCCAAAAAAGGGTTGGCACAGGCAGTGGTCGGAAGCGGCGAAAATTGGATCACCGAGATGAGCACGGATGAATTGCGCAGTGTCGTCGCGTTGAGGAGGTCATAACATGCCATACGATTATTGGTTCAAGCCAACAAAAGCCATTCAAGCTAAAGACGGGATCAAGGCGCAGAGTCAGCGCGGGGCATTTGGAAAGAACTGGTGGGCGCAGAGATGGATCGCAGCGCTGGAGCAACTGGTGGATTCGGGTCGTCTCGCGCGCGGGCGAAGTTATGCACGCAAGGGGCAAGTGCTTTCGATTGAAGAAACCAAAGATGGCATCGCCGCGCGCGTGCAAGGATCACAACGCACTCCATATAAAATCAAGATCCAGATTACACCACTGACCGACGCACAATGGGACAAGGTTATTGATGCGCTTGCCGAGCAGGCAATTTTTAGCGCACAATTGCTGGCGGGCGAAATGCCGCAGGAGATCGAGCAGGCTTTTAAAGCTGCAAAGGTAAGCTTATTCCCTTCACAACAAAATGACTTGAAGACGGATTGTTCCTGTCCGGATTACGCCAACCCATGCAAACACATCGCGGCGGCACATTATATTCTGGGCGAACGATTTGACGAAGATCCGTTTTTGATCTTTCGTTTACGCGGACGCACGCAAGAACAGGTGATGCAGGAACTTCGCAAACGACGCGCGGGCGCGGATGAGATTGTAGAAGATGAATCGGAAGAAGCCGAAGCAATCATTCCGCTAGAAGATTGCATTCCCAATTATTGGGGGTTGGGCACGCCATTGGAAGGATTCTCCATTTCGATCCATTCGCCTGCGATTGAGATGCCGTTGCTCAAACGACTTGGCCCTGCTTCATTCATTCCCGACCCCGGGATTGAAACGCTGTTGCATGATGCATATCAAACTATCGGACACAAGGCGCTCCAAGTTGCATTTCAGGAACAGAAAAAAGAAGAAAATGATTCACCTTGACTTGAGAAGCTATCCGATTAAGCCCAAGCGCTATTGACACTTAAGGTGTATAATGTCAACAATAAATTCCTTGTTGACACTTCCATGAAACCAAAAGATTTTTCGAACGCATCAACCGGACAAGTTATCCGATCACCCAAAGGCTATTGGGCATTCATTCCTGCCCCTCTGCCACCTGAAATAAACTGGACTGCGGAACTGGTTACGCTTGCAGGGGAAGCCGAGCGCAGATTGGCAGAGCTTGCCTGGGTCGGGCGTAACTTTCCAGAGCCACACGTTATGGTGCGTTCCTTCATTGCACAAGAAGCAGTTATGTCATCTCGTATTGAAGGCATACGCGCCTCGCTAGATGATATTTATCATTATGAAGCGGGTCAACTATCTTTTCTTGAATCAAACTCGGATGCGCATGAAGTTTATAATTACGTAGTCGCGCTCGATTATGGGCTATCGCGTCTTGTTAAATTACCCATCAGCCTGCGGCTGATTCGAGAACTACATCAAAAACTGATGACGAGTGTTGGCGGTGATATATGGAAGCCAGGCGAATTCCGCCGTACACAAAACTGGATTGGACCGGCAGGCAGTGCGCTTGAGACTGCGCCTTATGTTCCGCCTCCTCCCGACGAAATGCTGGTTGCGCTTCAACAGGTTGAGCAATTCATCCATGAAGATTCTGACCTGGCTCCACTGGTGCGAATAGGGTTGATCCATTATCAATTCGAAGCAATTCATCCTTTCTTGGATGGAAACGGACGCGTTGGACGGCTGTTGATCATGTTGCTGTTATGTCAGTGGGATCTATTGCCACAACCTTTGCTCTACCTGAGCAGTTACTTTGAAAAACATCGAAGCGAATATTATGCTCGCCTACTCGCAGTTAGCCAGCGTGGTGAATGGGAAGAATGGCTATCATTTTTCCTGAAAGGGATTCGCAATCAATCTAGTGAAGCATCACAACGCGTACAAAGCTTGCAGTCCTTACGCGAAAGGTATTACAAGATATTTGCTGGCAAACGTGACAGCATTCGTCTGAGCAAACTTGTGGATTTTCTGATTGGCCATCCTATTATTACGATTCGACAAGTCGAAGAAGGGTTGAAGGTGACAGACTACAAAATTGCCCAACGCTATATCGCAAAGCTAGAGGATGCGGGCATTTTACGGGAGACCACCGGAAAATCCCGCAACCGAGTCTTTCGTGCAGATGAGATATTAAAGATTATTGAAGGCTGACTTGACAATTGAAGAACATCACGACCGCTGGGTAGATTGAGCGGCTGTAACGGCATCAACCCGAAAGTCTACTGGAGGAATGGAATGCGAACGAATCAAGCGATTATTCAATCCATGACAAAGCGTGAGCGGGAAATCCTGTTGTGCCTTTTGGATGGACGCTCGAACAGCTGGATCGCTGCTTCACTTCGGATCAGCGAAAAAACGGTGGAGGCGCACTTGATAACCTTGTACAAAAAGCTCGGGGTCAAAACCAGAAGTCAGGCTGTTTTGTGGTGGGTTCGGCGGATTAAGGGACTTAATAACATAAAAACAAAATAATCAAATTACAGAAGCCAACTGACACAACCTGCCTCAATATCAGTACCGCGCCTCATGCAATATCGTGCATGGAATTCTAGTTAACCTTATTTGGAATAATGGTATCGCGCCTGTAGAAAATCAATCCGATTTTCGCGGACCAGATATACAATACGGTGTTCTTGCGTCAACCGCCGCGACCAACAACCAGGCGCCAGATATTTCAAGGGTTCCGGTTTGCCGATCCCTTCAAACGGATCGCGCAGGATCGCTTCTATTAGATCGAAAGTACGAAGCGCAAGTTTACGGTCCGCCGCTATCCAATAGCGCAGATCTTCGATGAACTCTTCTTGAAAAACGGCCTCACGCTTTTTTGGCTTCAATACCCACCTCATGACGCAATTCTTCAATCGATCGAGGCTTCCCTTTGCTTTTGAGTGCCTTGGCTAGTGCGGACAAAAGTCGTTCAGCATTTTGAGGGGAGCGCAACAAATAAGCAGTTTCAGTCAAACTGGCAAGTTCGTCGGCCGAGATCATGGCGACATCCTCGGCGCCTCGCCGTTGAATGATGACCACCTCACGGTTCTTCGTCACCCGATTGAGCAGTTTAGCGAATTGCTCGCGCGCACTGGTATAGGTAAATTCGGTTGCCATAGCTTTTTCTCCTACGTACAGGATTACTGTACTTTATTATACATCAAACCAAGGCGTCGAGTCAACTAATCGCAGGCTCGGATTATTCTTGGCCAATTCGCAAAAGACACGGAAAAGAAGTGCACACAAATAGGCAACGCCAGATGTTGTTTGGAATAAAACACATGCCCGCGCGTGAATCTGTCGGTGAAATCTTTTACGCCAAGAAATGCTCTATTTGCTGGTGAAGAGCTGACAGTAGATCCTGTTTTTTGATGATATTTCTTGCAACATCGGAATTTAATTTACCTATTCTGGCAAGTTGGAGCAACGCGGCAGAAATTCCATTACCGGCTTTTTCTCCGAATGATCGTGCCTGCAATCGCGGACGCAGTTCAGCATAGCCCGCCTCAGATTGAAGTCCACGAAGAATGACTGCACTC
>DATCTP010000250.1:0-3060 GCA_036567885.1 Anaerolineales bacterium
TGTAGTAGTTGTATACCGCTTGCGCAAGATTGGCAAATAAATGATTTATGCCAATCTTGTTGTCTGTATCGGTAAAAACAAGTTGCACCGGATGGTATGTATAAATGGTCAGAACGAAGTTCCCGCCCGGAGTGTAAACGATGGCCGCGTCGCTCCAATCGTGGTCTACGCCGTTTGCGTCGCTCACCCAGCCGTGTTTGTGCGCGACGACGGTTCCTTCGGGTACGCCTGCTTCGATCAGTACGCCGATCTTATCCGACGCCAGATACGTGACGATTTGTTTGCAGACGTTTTGGTCTATCTTATCAGGGAAAGCCGCGACCAATGCGCCGCCGCCATTTTGTGCACATTGATAGATATCTTCCAGCAACATGCCCATATCGGAGGTGGTGGTTTGGTTGTACGAATCCGGTTCGGTGTTGATGTCGGTGCGCTGGTTGGAAGGCGTAACGAATCGCTGAAGTAACGGCGCGCCCAATTTGAAAAATCCCGCGATGAACGTATCTTTCAGTCCAAGTTTCTGCATATCCTCGGTGACGATCAGGGGACCGCGGTTAGGATCGAGTTGCGCCATGAGATCATCCGTGGAAGGATTGGATGATTGATGGATCATGTTCAGGATGATGGCGCTTGTCGCATCATCCACCGGACCTTTGCCGTGTTCAATAAAATAGGAAACCAGCACCGGAATTTTTATCGTGCTTGCGGCTGTAAATGTTACGTCTGGCGGTATGGAAACATTTTGACCTTGATTGAGAGCAAAATGGATTTCCTGTCCGTTTTGCAGGTCCATCATGAAAAGCCCAAGCGTTCCATCGAAACCTGCCGTGGAAATGATCTGTTTGAGCTGGGCTTCCAAATTCTGAATCGTGGGACGCGCCACTTCCGCCTTTGTAAAAGATAAAATTGCGACGCGGCTGGTTGGCGATTGTAGCGCATCGTCAATCAACGGTACGGCGCGGTCCACATCCAGGGTCTGGCTCGGTTTGCCGGGTGTGTAATTTGGGGTGCCGGCTATTGGCTCGGCTGGCGTCGAAGATTGATCGTAGCGCGGCGCCACCTCGTTTTGCAGATAGGTGCGCAGACGATCTTCGGCAATCGTCGCTCTCAGCGGAACTTGAATCGGTTGCGGCGAGCGATTCCAAAGATAATCCCAAAACCCGCCCCAGAAAGAACCGCCGGTGCGAGCCAAGTCCGCCGCGGCGAGCATGGACTCCGTGTCCATTTGAAAGCCAATCACGGTGGGTTCAACTTGAATGACACCGCCGTTGTATTGAATCTGAATGGGGGAGTTGTAGACTTGTAAAACGCGCTGCGAAGCCGCTTGCGGGTCCAAGCCGCCGACCGGTATTCCTGCGATGGTCATGCCGGATGGATAATAATCTCGCTGACGGCTGTACCCTATCAATGAAACGATTGCGAGGATCAGCGCGACACTCAATAAAAGAATGGCGGTCGCTCGCAATATAATGTTTGAATTGCGATTTCTCAATGTGCCTCCAAACCCAAAGGGTGCTTCGCGAACGTGATATTCGTCATAAAAAAAGTATAACACAAGCAAAAGGGGTACTTGTGCTAGAATAGGTTAGCCTTTGTTAAGAAAGGAAACCTATGCTTCGCTCATTTCTGATTTATCTTTCCAAAGCTGCCTGGGCGCAGAACATGGTTACAAAATGGAAGTTTGCCTGGCGCACCGCATCCCGCTTTGTGGCTGGGACAAAGATCGAAGATGCCATTCAAGCCATCCGTGATTTGAACGCAAAGCACATCAACGTTACACTGGATCATCTGGGAGAAAATACCAGCACACCCGACGAAGCTTCTGAAGCCACATCCGAAATTCTCAATACGCTCGATGAAATAAAAAAAGACGGCGCGCGCGCCAATGTTTCCATCAAGCTGACGCAAATCGGTCTGGGCCTCGACGAAAACCTGTGCGCCGAAAACTTGGAGCGAATCCTGGCCCGCGCCAAAGACCACGGCAACTTCATTCGCATCGACATGGAAGATACGCCGTACACCGATAAGACGCTCAATCTTTTATCCCAAATGAAGAAGAAGGGCTACGAAAAGGTTGGGACGGTTTTGCAGTCGTATCTTTATCGAACCGAAGCGGATGCTCGCAAATTGCTTGAAAGCCAAACCCCGATTCGGTTGGTCAAGGGCGCGTATCAGGAACCGGCGGATAAAGCCTTCCCCAAGAAAGCGGATGTGGACGCCAATTATGATTTGCTGGTCAAGATCATGATGGATGCCGCACTTGCGAATGGCTCGCCGAAAATTTCGGATAACGGACTCTTCCCACCTATTCCCGCCATCGGTACGCATGATGAAAAACGAATCGAATTTGCCAAGCAATATGCCGCCAAAGTCGGGCTACCCAAAGAGGCGTTTGAATTTCAGATGTTGTACGGTATCCGGCGTGACCTACAGGATCAATTAGTCAAGGAAGGTTATGTGGTTCGAGTCTACGTTCCGTTTGGAACACACTGGTATCCCTATTTTATGCGGCGGCTGGCGGAGCGTCCGGCAAACATTTGGTTCTTTATTTCCAATTTCTTTAGAGGATAAGATCGATTTCTGCAATAAGAGGCGCCCCGTACTTATGGCGGGGCGTCACTCTTTTATTTTGTGGTAAAACAAAGCCATGTCCGACCAACCTTTAGCGCTTGTCACCGGCGCAGCGCACAGACTAGGTAAAGCTTTTGTGCTGGCTTTGGCGCGCCGCGGATACGCCATCTTGTTGCATTACCGCACTTCCGAGCTACAAGCTTCGAATACCGCATCCCAGATTCGCACGTTGGGTATGCCGGTGTTTTTGTCCCAAGCCGATTTGACCGACCCAAAACAAATCTCATCCATGTTTGCGATGGTGGATAAGATTCCACATCCGTTGAAGGTGCTTGTTAATTCAGCCGCGATCATCCCCGTCGGTGATCCCCATACGCTTTCTGTCAAAGAATGGGACGCGGCGTTCGATCTCAATTTGCGCGCGCCGTTCTTCTGCGCGCAGGAAGCCGCGAAGCGAATGACCAACGGCGGGTTGATCGTCAACGTGAC
>DATCTP010000251.1:0-2145 GCA_036567885.1 Anaerolineales bacterium
TTGTCCTAATCCAGACTGCAAACGATTTTCTCTGGAACTCGCGATGAGGAGTAATGCGGATGTTCATCAAAATTTATCTATCACACCTGCACTTGGAGCGCAGGTGCAAGTGTCGCTCGCAATGACGTCAAGTTTACTTCAGCAGAAATCCTTGGTCTTCAAGATATGCAACGATTTTGCGGGCATTCTCTTCAGGAGTAGCGCCATATCCCTTGAGCAAAATTTCCGGTTCAATCGGCGGTTCGTACGGATCATCCACGCCGGTGAAGCCCATCGGCTTGCCATCCTGCATCGCCTGACGCGCTTTGGCATACAAGCCTTTGACGTCGCGCTGTTCGCAGACTTCAACGGGCGTATCCATGTAAACTTCCACAAAATTTTCGCCGACCATCTTGCGCGCTTCTTCGCGCGTGGCGCGGTACGGGCTGATCGCCGCGCAAATGACTGCGCCGCTGGCGTGGACAATTTCTCCAGCGACAAATCCGATGCGCATGATGTTCGTGTCGCGATCTTCCTTGCTAAAACCAAGTCCTTTGGAAAGATGTGTGCGAACCACATCGCCATCGAGAATGGCGATCTCACGTCCGCGCTCAAGCAGCAACGAAGTCAGCACTTGCGTGGTCGCCGATTTTCCCGAACCGCTCAAGCCGGTGAACCAGATGCAAAATCCCTGCTTGTGGCGCGGCGGATACATCTCACGTAAAATCTCGGCGGTTTCCGGACGCGTGAACCATTCCGGTAACAGCTTGCCCTTGGCAAGATAATCATCGCGCACCTGCGTGCCGGAAATATTCAGCGTCTTCGCGCCTTGCGGAACATCCTTGCCTTCCACATAGCGCTTTTCATCGGGAAGATAAACCAGTTCCTCGAACGGAATCATCTTGACGCCGAGTTCGTGTTCGTATTTGCGCATGTTGTCTTGCGCATCATACGGACCGTAAAACGGCTTGCCCGTCGAATCTTTGCCCGGTCCCGCATGATCGCGCCCGACGATGAAGTGATTAGCGCCATGATTGCGGCGGATGATGGCGTGCAGCAAAACTTCCTTGGGTCCCGCCATGCGCATTGCCAGCGGCAGAAGACTGAGCAAGGTGCTCTTCTTATCGTAATAATTATCCACTAATGCTTTATAAATGCGGACGCGCGTGTAGTGATCCACATCGCCCGGTTTGGTCATGCCGACCACTGGATGGATAATGAGCGATCCGCCGACTTGCGCCGCGGCGCGTTTGGTCAATTCTTCGTGAATGCGATGCAATGGATTGCGCGTCTGGAACGCGACGACATTATCGTTTCCCATATTCTCAAGCATTTCACGAACTTGCGCGGGCGTGCGGCGCAATTCAATAAAATCATAATACTTCGGCAGGTTGACCACTTTCATCGGGCCGCTGATGCAAACTTTACCCCAGCGCGCCATCTCGGAAACCATCGGGTGCTTGGAGTCGGTGGAACCGTAAGCCCGCGCGGCTTCGGTCTCGGCATCCCAGTGATAGACTTCATCGAGGGTCATCACGGCGATCACATCGTTGTTGGCATTACGCAACACAATATCTTCGCCGACAGTCGGCAATTCTTTGGGATCCGCTGTCAGCGTGATGGGAAGCGGGAAAAGCGTTCCGTCGCTGAGACGCATTTCGTGCAGGACCCGCTCGTAGTCCGCTTTGCCCATGAAGCGGTCCAGCGGAGAAAATCCGCCGGTGGCGATCAATTCCAAGTCGCATAAGTTGCGCATGGTGATCTTGATCGAGGTCAGTTTGGCGGCGCGAGCGAGTAAATCATCGCGTTCTTTTCCGGTCACGACGAGATTGACTAATTTTTTACCGCCGTAGGGTGAAATCAATTTGGCTTTCGACATCAAAAACTCCTATTGGATTGCAGAAAAACTCTGCGAATTTGGCTTTGAAAAGCAAGGCGTAATTATAGCAAACTTAACGTTCTATTTTGAAACGCAATACAGGCTTTTCACAAGGCTGGCAGTGGGCGAATCCAACGGCATTCCGGTCAGGATTCGGCAGGCTTGGGCGGAGATGAACGGATCCGAATTGACGGTACGCGCCAACTGCGTGAGCCGCGTCTGGTTCCCAAGGTGGGCATACGCTTGAAGGAACGGAATCCATTCGATCAAATCCTGCGGCGCAAGCC
>DATCTP010000252.1:0-2325 GCA_036567885.1 Anaerolineales bacterium
CGCGCGCCAGTCCGCCGCCTTTGATGCGATCCAGTTGTCGGCGCAGATTGTTGATTTCGTGAATCGTTGCACCGCTGGCAAGCAGGCTTGATGTTTGCGATTGAATATCTGCCAGTGTGATTCCTTCACGCGGCCCGGTAACCAATGCCGAGCCTCCGCCGGAAATCAAACAAATTAGTGCATCATCTTCATTGAGTTTAGATGCAAAATCTAGCGAAGCTTGTCCAGCGGCGAGACTGCGTTCGTCTGGGACGGGATGCCCGCCTTCGATAACGGTGATCCGTGAGCGGGCTTGCCCTGAACGTAGTCGAAGAGTCGGAGAAGATGCGCGCTTGGTAACAACTAATCCTTCCATAAAATCATCAAAGAATTCAGCCGCGGCTTGAGTCATGGCCTCGGATGCTTTGCCAATCCCCAGTAAGAAAACGCGATTGTGTTTCGGCAGGTCTGCTTTTTGCAAATAATCCAAAACCAACTTGCTTGGCTCAACGGCATCAATCGCGGCGGCAAGGATACGCATCATGCGCGGGTTATGCAAACTGCACGTTGCGAAGCGGTTGGCATCCATGCTTGCAGTATACTTTGCGCATGGCAAAACCTAAAGTGTTCGTTACCCGATTGATTCCCGCCAAAGGGCTGGATTTGATCCGAGAATTTTGTAATGCGGATATTTGGCCCGGCGAACTTCCGCCGCCTTATAAAGAAATCGTTCGCCGCGTCCGTGATGCGGAAGGCATCGTTTCTTTGCTGACCGATAAAATGGATGCGGGCGTGATGGATGCTGCGCCGCGTCTGAAAGTGCTTAGCAACATGGCGGTCGGCGTGGATAATGTGGATGTCGCCGCGGCGACTGTGCGCAAACTCCCGGTGGGGAATACACCGGGAGTGGTAACGGATGCCACCGCCGATCAAGCCTTCGCATTGTTGTTGGCGGTGGCGCGGCATGTGGTGGCAGGCGAGAAATTTGTGCGTTCAGGAAAATGGATCACGTGGAGTCCAGAACTTTTGCTCGGCGCGGATTTGGTCGGCGCGACGCTGGGCATTATCGGCTTTGGAAGAATCGGTCAGGCAGTTGCCAAACGCACCCAGGGATTTGATCTGCGCGTGATTTATTATGGTCCCACGGCTCAACCTGCTTTTGGCGCTTCGCCCGTTGACCTGGATGCGTTGTTGCGCGAATCGGATTTTGTCTCGCTGCATGTTCCGCTGACATCGGCGACGCGACGTTTGGTGAATGCGGAATTTTTGTCGAAGATGAAACCGACCGCAATTTTAATCAACACGTCGCGTGGCGGCGTGGTAGATCAGCCCGCTTTGTATGACGCGTTGAAGTCAAAACAAATCTCCGCCGCGGCGTTGGATGTGACCGATCCCGAACCGCTGCCGATGAATAGTCCATTATTGGAATTGGACAATTGTTTGATCGTGCCGCATCTGGGAAGCGCCAGCAGACATACGCGCGACATGATGTCGTATCTTGCCGCGCAGAACTTGATCGCCGGATTGAAAGGCGAACGTTTGCCGAATTGTGTCAATCCGGAAGTTTATGGATAATTTGACAGTTTTTATTTTTCCCCATCAGTTGAAGATTGTGGATCGGCGATTATAAATAACCGTCCCCAACTGGGATCGCCATTTGCTTCGATACAAGTTTGCAATGTAACATGAGTGGATCCCATATATACCTTTTTGAATAATTGGTTTGAGCTTAGAGTCTCGCTTGAATTTAGATCGATGAAATTACTGTAAACATTATACGGATCTATTGCTTGATACCGATAAATCTGTGTGACTACAAAATTTTCGATTCGCCCATCACCGTAAATAAGTTGGATTTCCTGACCCATCGAAAGCTGGGAGAAATATGCGCCGGCCAGAAAATCATGGGCCAACAAACCGATATTGCCATACGCCGATGCCGAATCAAATTGCGTAAGGGTATTCGGTTCTGCCGAAACATAAGATGACCTGTAACCAGGTTGTTGAATGACTGGAAATGCAAACAACCCGTCTGCATAGATGCCACGCACGGTATTGGCGTCGCCGTTCCTAACTGATTGAATAAAAGTTTCGAGATCAGGCAGTGTGTCATCTTTCCTCAGCGCCCTCGCTGATGCTGGCTGAGGAATAAAAGTTGCGATGACGAGCAGGAACAATACGAACGTCAGACCGATACGCCATGAACTTGACTTGGATGCCATAGGAATCTCTCCCTGATAAGGGCATCCGAGACAGCGGAGGCGCTGGTCGAACTTGCATGAATTGTAGGCGAATGAGTTTTTTTGTTCATGCTCGTTTTCGGTGGCCTGGCAATCGTGGTCACTT
>DATCTP010000253.1:0-3844 GCA_036567885.1 Anaerolineales bacterium
ACAATCGAGCCATCGTATTTATTTTTTACTTCCATCACAGGTCCGGCCGTGACCCATTGTCCATCAATGAAAAGTTTGTATTCCATGTTTTGCATTCTCCTGAAAATTTTTTACATCGGTGCGACGAACACAGCAAAAAAGCAATCTCTGCATTCCACGAGATTGATTCGCTGTGCTCACAATGACATCCATATTACACGACCCAAGCCAGGTCTAATTTCTTCAACGTATCCGTCGTTGGGATGCCCGTTGGCGTCCAGCCTGCCAGCTTGTAATATTCATCAATGGCGGAATCAATTTCATCGTGAGTTAGAGCGATGCCCGCGGTCGGGCCGGTTCCCTGCAAAGCCTTAAAGAATTTCTTTGGCAGTTTATCCTGTTTGCGGTCGAATCCCTCGCGGGCATTGAACATCCGCATCAGATTCAAGCGGCGCATTCCGACCGCCATCAATTCATCCAACGTAACATCCCAACCCGTTACGGCTTTGACGAAATCCACCATTTCTTTTGGACCGTAAAGCGTCCATGCCGGACCCCAAACGAACTGACATAACTCGACCGTATCGAGGATCGAATAGAAGACTTCGGTGAGATATGCAAACTTCACTTTATCGGGACCGAGTGAAAGCGGCTCAAGCTTGTTTGGCATACCCAGCATTGCAAGCCGCCCCATGTAAAGATCGGACGCAATGCCCTCTTCAACCATCCAATCGTGTTCGCTAGACTGATGATCTGCGCCAAACGGATTGACGGCGTAGATCAAGCCGAGACTTCGTTTGGCTTGCGGCATGTGTGCAGGCGCTTCCGCACCTTTGACCGTGATGAGGCATTCATCTGCGCCGTTGCCCCATAGCTGAGCGGCGCGCTCCGAGCCTTGCGACAAGACTTTCCCCAATGGGCCCTCAACTTTGACAATGGAATCGAGCGCGGCAAGCATCGCCTCGGCATCACCAAATTTCAATTCAATGCCATTCGTCTGCTCTTTGGTAATGATACCTTTTTCATAACACTCCATCGCAAAAGCAATCGTCGCGCCGCAAGCAATGGTATCCACACCGTTTTCGTTGCAGATTTGACTTGCGCGAGCAACCGCCGCCAAATCATTGATCCCGCAATAGGAACCAAACGTGCCGATGGTCTCGTATTCCGGGCCGCCGTAATATGGATCAACTTTATAGGGTCCATCCTTGACCTCAACCACGCGCTTGCAGCGCACGATACATGCAAAACACGTTTCGCGATCTTTCAAAATCGTTTCCGCCATTCTCTCGCCGCTGATCGGTTCGGGATTTTCCAACTGGCCTTCGTTATAATTGCGCGTTGGAAGTGTTCCCATAGAATTCTGCGGCATGACTACCGCGGCGGTTCCATATTTGGCAGTACCATCCATATCCGGATTATTCGGTAATTCTTTTGGACCAGTTCGGTTCAACGCGGTGAGGCTTTTCGGGTCAGCCAGTTCGACTTTTTTCCTGCCCCGTACCACCACCGCTTTCAGATTCTTGGATGCCATCACGAGTCCCATGCCGGTGCGTCCGTTGTTGCGGTTTGACATGCTCAACAGCGAAGAGAACAACACGCCGCGCTCTGCGGCGGGGCCGTGCTGGAGGATTTCGATTTTGTTATCGTTCAGTTCCTTTTTGAGAATCTCATCCACTTCCCCCGTAATCTTGCCCATCAAATGAGACGCGTCATGAAGTTCAGGCTTGCCGTCCATGATCGAGAGATACACCGGCTTGGATGATTTGCCTCTAATCACAATCCCATCGAAGCCAGCGAACTTCAACTCCGCTGGGAAATATCCGCCGCCTTGCGAATCGCCAATGCCGCCGCTGATCGGTGATTTGGCATTGGCATTGATGCGGCTTTGTCCGGAGATCGCCGCGCCGGTGGTTACTCCGCACATGAGCGTCAACACGTTATCAGGTCCGAGTGCGTCCGCGCCTTTGGGCATTTCCTTCAGGATGTAATACAGCCCCATCGCTGATCCGCCCATATATTTGCGATAAAACGATTCGGGCGGCTCTTCCGCTGTCAACGTGCCCTGGGTCAAATCCACATGCAGAATTTTTCCGTTATAACCGAATGGCATGACGTCCTCCTGTAATAGGTTTGTTTTCTCTATTATACGGATGGACGCCACAATCGGCAAACCTGTTTTTCCGAAAGCGACACTGACTTCACAACGTTCATCTCATGAAAAGCGTATATCCTGTTAGCAAATCAAAATTTTTTCAGGAGAATAGCTATGACAACTACCACAAAATCAAGTGAGCAAGAGCCACGCCGCGGACAAAAAGTGATTTACCGAGGCGGCGCTTCAGAGGCTGTGTACGGATTCGGTTTGATCGGTGCGTGGGTCTATTATCTCACTCAGGCAACCACCATTGGGATGGGTGTGCTGGGCATCTTCAAGGGAATCGTCTGGCCTGCGATGCTGGTCTATGAAGCCTTGAAATATTTGCACATGTAGGTTTATCACTGACCGCTTCGTCTCAATGCTTCATCAACGTCAGTGAGACAGTCAAGCAACTTTATGGAACAATCGTGATGGACTCAATCAGCGCATCCAGCAGACTCAGGGAAGGATTAAAAGAATCTTCGCTTTGAGTGTTGAGCGAGTCCGTCACGGCTTTGAAGTAGTCAAAATGCGCCATGTCGGTTCCCAATCCGGGATAAGGAATCCCTCCCGCAGGAACCGACGCGTTTGGATCAGAGTTATTCGCCAGAATTGGGGATTCTAAAGGCAGAACAGCGACAATATACGTACTGCCATCACTCATCAAGCCTTCGAAATGATAAAACAACAAACGGTTAAAAATCGGGTCGCCGGGAGCAGTGACTACCGGATCGAGAAAGATATCGTATTGCGTTACCGAACGGACACCGTTGCCATTTTTGAACGCAATCATCTTCGTTTGCGCCGCGATAGATTGTTCTCCGGGTGTATAAGGCAGCCAAGGAAGAGAATCGTTGGTCAGCAGCGCAGACAAGTTATTCAAAATTGTCTTCAAACGCTGCAGGCTGGCACTGGCACCTGAATTGACGTTAGCGTAATCCTGTGCTGGATAAATAAAGATTTGCGGCAAAAGATAACTGCCTTTCGGCGCGTTGTAACCGCTCAACGTGATCTGAATATGTTGCGGCGCAATCAACCATGGTTGACTCTTATCGGCTGTCACCGCCGGAATTGATTTAAAAGTTGCGGTATGAGCCAAAGGGCCGGGAATCACAAAACTAATATTATCGAACGTAATAGATTTTGCATTTGGGTCGGGAGTTTGTGTTGGCGCGGGAAGAGTAGAAGTAAACGAAGCAGTTGCCGACGCGGGCGATCCGGTAAGCCCCACCGGCGTCTCTCCCCCAGAAACGGGAACAACGGTGGAACTTGTAAAACTGCACGCCATCAATATTGTCGCGAATAAAAATAAATAGAGCAGTTTCTTGGTTTGCGGTTTCATTTGATCACCTCTAAAGTTTGGTCCAAGTTATCAATGAAATTATCGAACGACTCAATCGATGGTATTCAGATTTAGGGATAGGCAATCCTGGAATCAAACAGAATGAAATTAATTGTTTTTTTTTACAACAGTCCTCGCAAAATAATATATGCCGCGGATCCCCAGAAGAAAAGCGTAACGACGCTCCCCTCTACGATGGCTTGCACGCCGGTAATGGTAAAAAGGATCGCAGGAACCTCGCGCCTGACAATGATGATGATCCCCATGAATCCGCCCAAAAAGAACATCAGACCCAGTGTGATTGGGGGAATCGGGTCATTCGAGACATAACTCAACAAGGCTAATATCGCCAATGCCAAAAACATGGGCGATGCGGTCATTAA
>DATCTP010000254.1:0-4525 GCA_036567885.1 Anaerolineales bacterium
CCGAGCGCCAATGCGCCGTAGATCAGCCCGAATGGGAATACTCCGACCAAGAGCGGGGATTCGGCGCGAACTCCCGCCCAAAAAGATTTTAATGTTTGATTCATGATCTCCTAGATAAAGTGCATCAATGCGCAGGAGGCTACCTACGACAATCAAAAAGCTTCCATAAACCGAGAAATGACTTTTCATCGGCGTCGGAGGATGCGATGTCGTTAGGATCAAACATGATCCAGCCAGAACCGCAAACGTTGGATTTCAGTATATGCAATGTTGACCAAGAAAAAACCGTCGCAGGTTAGTATAGCCAATACCGCGGCAATCCTATAGATAAAGTGAAACGGACGCGAAAGCGTAATATAGATGAGAGCCAGCACGGAAAGGAAATTGATCGCGAGGAACAGCCAAATTTCCCAATTGATATTGCTATGGATTGCGTACAATGGCATGAGCAGAAATCCCCAAATGGCGTTGCTGTAAACCATGAATGGAACAGGCTTTCCTCCCCAATAACCCGAAACCAAAGAAATCATGGTGATATCATCATCCACCAGATAACTCAATCGGAACACCAAGAGATACAACGCGAAGAAGGCGGTTGTGCATAAAACAGATACGATCTCTATCGAATATCGCTTAAGGGATCTCACGCGCCGGGAAAAGTTATTTGCAGGAATCTCTTTATTCATACAACCGGATTAGGAACGCATATTCATCTGCTTTCATTTACCCAAGCGGGGTAGTCGTGGTCAAAATTGTAATATAGCGTTTGTTGGGGATAGCGGAAATCCATTACATCTTTTCCAACCTTCTCGGGATCTTCGTTTTCGATGAGAACGCGAGCGATGAAGTGTGCAATGGTTTCCATGTCTTTTTCGTTCATGCCCAGGCGGGTAACTTCGATGGTGCCAATTCTCAACCCACTGGGATGATCCCAATCCTCGGGTTTGTCTTCAGGAAGGAGGTTCTTGTTCGTGATGATATTCGCCTTTGCAAGACGATGCGCCACTTCGAGTCCGCCGCCGAATTGTTTGACGCGTGCAATGATCTGATGACTCTGGCTGTAACCTTTATGCGCACATAAAACCGGAATTCCATATTCATCCAGAGCTTTGCCAAGCGCTTTTGAATTCTTAACGATCTGAGCCATGTAGAATTTGCCGAACTCGATCATCTCTGCCGCGGCAACTGCCAGCGCCGCGACTCGGTTGACTTGATGGGTGGCCGCCAAGACCGGGAAAATCGTATCCGTAATCGGCTGGGTTAGATCCGGATCGTTCCACATGATCATGCCGCTTTGTGGACCGCTAAAAGTTTTTCCTGCAGAGCCTGTTAAAATGATCGCGCCTTCGTTTAACGGATCTTGAAATTGTCCACCCGCGATCAAACCCGCCTGATGCGCACCGTCGAAAATAAATTTTCCGCCCCATTCGGAAATGATCCGGCTCATCTCGCGTACCGGTAACGGGAACAACGTCATGGACATGCCCATCATTACCAATTTGGGCCGGTGTTGGCGGGCAATCTTTGCAAAGTCTTCGACGTCCACTTCAAGTTCGTCCATGTTAAACGGGACATCGAAAATCTTGAGACCGCGCATTCCTGCCGGACCATCATAGCGATTGCTGGAGTGTCCGCCAAAAGGCTGTGGAGCCGACATAATCACATCTCCGGGCTGGGTCAGCGCGTGATAAACTGCCATGTTCCCCAACATACTACCCATGAGACGGTGATCTGCATAATTACAGCGGAATGCGACTTTCAATAATTCAACACACAACGCCTCCACCTCGTCAATATATTGGGTGCCGGCAAACCAGCGATTTACCCGTCCGATATTTCCCTCCGCTGCACGCGTTCCAATTTCCGATGAAAGCAAGGCACGCACCATTGGACTGGTTGGCGCCTCCGGAGCTAATAAATTGAGACAGCGTTTACCGCGCCATTCCTCATTTTGCTTGACAGCATCTACCACAGCCTCCGCCCACTTCCGCGGTGATTCTGTGGCATTCAATATCGATTTGGCTTTTGCCAGTACTTCCCGGTCATGAACTTCAAATTGTTCAGATTCTTTTCCGTTCATTGTTTTTGTTCTCCTAATAGTAGTTTTTTGCTTGAGAAATAAAATACTTCCTACTTGGTTTTTAAGCGCTTTTCCATTTCCCTGACTGGTTTATTCATCTGCGTAGAATCGTGTCTTTAAAAAAGCAAGCTACATCATCCCATTATAAATCGCACTTAGAAAAACATGATGAACAATATTCTTATCTGGCTTCAACAGTCTTGAATATTTAAGCGAGTTAAGATTTTGCTTGTTTTTCTTCCCAGATCCTACGGAGGAGGCAATAGCAAACATGGGTATGAGAATGGGCTTTGTAGACCTAGAAATGGCTTTATTCTTGTTCCACGAACTTTTTTATGCCTGTGAGCATCGTCTCCCAGTTCTTTTCAGAATGAATGCGTTCTTCCTCATTTACGTTATTGTCTTAAGTTAGCAAGACCTGAGTTTGATTTCCATCGGCTGACAACTCGACCGTTAAAACATGATAGTTTTCTGGTTTATCTGGGATGCCGGAAAGCGGGCTGAAGTGGCTGTATTGGATTTTTCGTCCCAGCTTGAACTGAAGGATCGTGCCTTTGTCTTCGTATGGTTTGCCCTGCCATTCACCTTTCCAGATGATCCGGCTCCCTTCACGCCAATCTGAAACGACATTGGTGCAGAACATATATTAGATATGTGGCGCAATTGACATGGTGCGAGTAAACTTTGGACATGATAACCTACGAAAAACTTCTCAAAAAGCCACAGGTCGCAAAAAGTTTGATCGGCGTGGCACTGGTCGAGTTCGACACATTCTACGCTGAGTTTGAAACGGCTCATGCCGAACGACTTCAGTCTTCGACGAAAACACGGAGCAAGACCAAACGCCAGCGCGCGGTGGGAGCGGGTCGCAAACACAAGTATGATTTGCGAGACCGCCTCCTGATGACCTTGTTTTGGCTCAAGGCATACACGACCTATGAATTATTGGGCTTCTTTTACGACTTGGACAAAACCAATATTGAAGACAATTTGAATCTGGTGCTGGATACATTACTCCATATGATTGGTTTCAATTTTGAACGTCCAAAAGCAGATCGGCAGAAACTCCATTCGGTTGCAGATGTGATGGAAGCGTTTCCAGATGTGCGTTTGATCATTGACGCCAAAGAACAACGCGTCGAACGTCCCAAAAACAAGAGAGATCAAGATGGAAATGTACAGGATCGTCAAAAACCGTATTATTCAGGCAAGAAGAAAACACACACACTCAAAAATCAAGCAGCGGTTTCTCCAACTGGGCTGATCGAACACGCATCGGAAAGTGTGCCTGGCGGTGCAACTCACGATCTGAACTTATTACGTCAAACCGATTTGCTCTCCGAACTGGATGAAGGTGAAGCCGCCATGATGGACAAAGGCTATGATGGCATTGTCGCTGACTATCCCGACCAAAAACTGTATTTGCCGTTTAAAGCCAGAAGGAACCATCCCTTGACTGAGGAGCAGAAGGCGTATAACCGTTTTCTTGCCAAATATCGCATTGTGGTCGAACACACGATGGCACAGTTGAACAAGTTCCAAATTTTGGCACAACGCTTTCGGCATCAATTGACCAAGCACTCTGCTATCTTTCGCATCGTCTGTGGTTTGGTCAATCGGCGCATCCAATTGCGCCCTTTGAAGCAATACAACCCTGCGTAATATCTTGTCGACACCTTCTTGTATTGTGCCCACCAAATTATTACACCACATATCTATTGTTTGATGGCTTCGGGTTTGACCAGCGCATCCCAAATTTTTTTGTTGGACGCGTTGATGATGATGGATGTCTTAGCTATCAGATTTTTTCTCATACAGAAAGCACCTTTCTATAACCTATAATTTGCGAGCCAACTACATTAATGGGATATCACAAGTAATTTAATTTAGAGCATATGTTCTATGTCGTCAAGTTGTGAATATCAAAAGTTGAAACGAGGTGGCGTCTGCCTAAATTAATTTCGCAACCTGAGGATGCATCATGATTTAACTGACGCCAGAGGGATTATATCCCGCTCACCTCATGGAAGGATTAATTCTGTGTGGAGATAATATTTTGCAAGGCTCGGAGATAAAAATCTCCGTATTGAAGGCTAGGCTCAACATAGGTATTTTCAAAATATTCATTCCACGAGATATACATCCAGCCATCGGGATTTGACGTCCTGTTACCTGCATAATTTAGTTGTAATGTTTTGCCGTTCTGTCGAGGAACGCACCCACCCCCAATATTAAAATTTGATTTGTTGTAGCCTGCGCTTAACGGTGAGAACCATAACTTGCCTTCTGATTTGATGATGCTCGAAAGATTTCTCAACTGCGAAAAAGAAGAGGCGTTCGTATATGGATTTTGAGATGAGAAATACCATCCGTCCCCGTCAAAATATGAACTGACCCCGCGGTTCCATTCAGTCACTCCATGTTCATCTCCCAGCAGATACAATG
>DATCTP010000255.1:0-2770 GCA_036567885.1 Anaerolineales bacterium
TGCCGCCCAATTCACATCGCGAAAAATTATTTTGCGCCAACCGCCGCAAGCGCTTGGTCAATCGTCTGCTGGAAAGCGCTGAAGGGCTGGTTGCCGTCTACCGTTGCAGTCTTCGCTTGACCGTTGACCGTATAGCTCACCACGAACCACGGCGTGCCTTGAATGCCTGAAGCTTGAGCATCGGTAAAATCTTGATTTACTTGACTCAAATATTTCTGACTGTTATAGCACGAGTTATAGGCATTCATATCCAAACCGATGCTCTGCGCAATCACTTGCAGGCGGCGGTTGGTAAATGAGCCTGCATCTTCGCCAAGAACATTCGTGAATAACGCGTCGTGCATTTCCCAGAATTTATTCTGGTCGGCGGCGCAATAAGCCGCCATGGCAGAATCCTGTGATTCGACTCCGCCGCCCCCGATATTGCCGCTCACCCAATTCCCTGCGGAACGATAGGTATAGAGAACTTTTCCCGTTTTGACGTACGTATCAAAAATCTGGGGTTCGGTTGTAGTCCAATACTCCTTGCAGTACGGACATTGGAAATCCGCGAATTCTGTCAGCTTGACCGGCGCATTGGGATCGCCCGACGAATTGCGATTCACATTCGGACGCGATCTTGCCGCGGCGGTTTGGATGGCGGCAACCGGTTTCAACTGCGGATAAATCAACACAAACGCGACCAACAATGCGCCGACGATAATCAAGCCGATCCAAATCCAACGATTGCGTTGTTCTGCCTGGCGGCGCTTCTCGCGAAATTCCTGACGCTTACTCTGTCCTTCTCGATCTTTTTTGCTCATACACACCTCTATGAAAAATTAATGGTTTGGATTTTCCCATGTTCACAGATATTTGTCCAGAACACAAAATTAAGTCTTATGTTCTATTCATATGGGTCCTGAATCAAAAAGGAATACTCATTGTTCGCGTCGTTTTACACTGAATGCTATAACTTATTGAGCTCCTGACGCACTTAGAGCCTTACCCAGTGCCTGCTGAAATGCACTAAATGGTTGGGCGCCGATCAACGTGTTCGTGACAGATTGAGTCTGGCCCTGGGGAATGTAACTAATGACGAAGAATGGCGTGCCCTGCATACTTGCCGCCTGTGCATTCTGGAAATCCTGATTCACTTGATTCAAATATTTCTGACTGGAGAAGCAGGAGTTATATGCATTCATATCCAGTTTCATGTTCTGAGCAATTGCCTGTAAACGTTGCGGCATAAAGGATATCCCATCAGCCTCGCCAAGCACGTTGGTAAAGAGCGCATCGTGCATCTCCCAATATTTGTTTTGATCCGCCGCGCAATAAGCTGCCATGGCCGAATCTTGCGATTCAGTATCGTTTCCGTTAGTTTGTTTATTGGCTCCATTGCTGATAAAGTTCCCTGAGGAACGGACAGTATAGAACACCTTGCCCGTTTTGACGTAAGCATTAATGATCTGCGGTTCTGTATCCTGCCAATATTGTTTGCAATAGGGACACTGAAAATCGGTATATTCCACCAGTTTGACGGGCGCATTTGGATCGCCTGTCGAATTGCGATTCACGTTCGGACGTGTTTCAAACGTGGCGGGCTGAATGGCCGTAATAGGTTTAATCTGTGGATAGATCAGAAAGAAAGCTACTAATAACGCACCGATAATAATCACACCAATCCAAATTAAACGGTTCCGTTGTTCAGCTTGTCGGTGCTTCTCACGGAGCTCCTGACGTTTACTCATTCCTTCTCGATCTTTTTTGCTCATGAATACACCTCGACTAAAAAATTAACGGTTTGGATTTTCCCATATTTACAGACATTTAACCAAAAGGTTGAAAAAAAGACTCATTTCTTTTTTCGTTGTGCATCCATCCAGCCGATCATGGTTCTGATCACTTCTGCTTTTTCGATTTCATTATGGACTTCATGATATAAGCCGTCCCATGGATACCAGGTGACCATCTTTCCGGCGCGTTTTGCGAACTCGGCGCTGGCAGCGAAAGAAGTGATCCGGTCGGCGGATCCGTGCATCAGCAAAAGCGGAAGCGGAAATTCTCCGGCGTGATCCAGCGCCCATAATCCGGATTCATAAATACTCACAAACAGCCGCGCCGAAATCTTTGAATGCACGAGCGGATCATGCACATAAGCATCCCCGATTTTTGGATCATGTGACAGCGCGTTCGTATCTAACGCGGAATTCTGGGTGAAACCCGGGGCGATGGAATTCATGGCTTTGCCCAATGTTACTTGCAGGGCAGGCGGATCAAACGCCAGCTTCAGCCATGGACCGGTCGCGATCACACCAACTATATCCGGTTTGCGCCGAATCGAAAAATTAAGCACTTCATTCCCGCCCATGCTGTGACCGTACAGAAATTGGGGCAAGCCGGGATAGCGTTTCCCGATCCATGCCAGGAAATCAGCAATGTCATCCATCATGGCATCATAGGATGGCGTGTGTCCACGCGCTCCGCCAGATTTTCCGTGACCGCGTAGATCGAATCCGACCAATGCGTAGCCAGCGTTATTGAACGCTTCGCCCACATGAGCATAACGGCCGGTATGTTCTCCAAAGCCGTGGATCAGCGCGACTGCGGCTTTTGGTTTTTGCTCCGGTTCCCAACCTTGAACATAGAGATTCAATCCATCTTTGCTTTGCAAATTTGATTCAAAGTGTTTCATTTTCGCCTCCGATGTTATTGACTCGCCTCACCGACTTCAAATCGGCAATATGGATCACCCTTTGCCATGCAATGCGTCTCGACGACTTCATGCGGC
>DATCTP010000256.1:0-2819 GCA_036567885.1 Anaerolineales bacterium
TGATGAATGGAATCATCGCCACTAAAAATCCAAAGACAATTGCAATGATCGCAACTGCAATCGGTGCGCCGATCAAGAACGATAACCAAAATATTCGCCAGAAATAAGGCGTGCTTTCTCTCCACAGTCCGCCGAAGGTCAGTTTCTCCGCGCCGGCGTCCGCTTCCGCCGATCCCTTGATCAAGCCGATGCGGCCCATCGTGCCGATAAAAATTTCCACGAGAACAATGACGCAGACGACCGCAATCACCGCCGCAACGAATTGCCAGATGAAGGTTGGATTATTGAATAGATTTACAAAGCGGGTGATCGCCTCCATCATCGCCGGAGGCAGATTCGGCATGGAGCCGGAGAATCCGTTCCCGTTGGTTCGATACGTATTATTGAAGTTGAAATTACCTCCCCGGCTTTGTCCGCAACTGGCAAGGATGCCGAAAATCCACAGCACCTTGAACTTCCATGCGATCTTCCATGCCTTGGTTAGTACTTCACTGTAATCCATCGTTCCCTCCGTTAGGAAATTGTTCCGGTTACCAAATTATTTGGGATTCACATCGATGATTTCGTGATCGTCACTGCCCGACTCGTCCCTCGGCGACGGGAATTGAACCCATTGGTGCAGACCGGCCCAAGCCAGAAAGATTCCACCCGTTGCTGTGCCGGTGACAGAGAAAGGCACACCGGCAATAATTCCCATGACCAAGCCTTTGGCAACGGCCGGGCCCCATTCATCTTGTGCCAAATAGCGTTGAACTAAGGTTGTCGCGACAAAGCACAATCCGCCCACGAGTGGAGAAGTAATGATCCACACTTCCGGGCCAGCCAGTTCAGGCAGGTCGAAAAGATTATCCAGTAAGATCGTGACTAAGGCGGATAGCGGATGGATCGGCGAGGCTGGAATCGGACTGCGATTGATATTCAACCGAGGCCGGCGAGGTTCAATTTGATTCGTCATTTTGATCTCCAATCGTTAATACTAATCCGCAGATTACACAGATTTCGCCGATTTTTTAATCCGTGTAATCTGCAAAATCTGTGGATGAAATTATATTGTAAACAGCCTATTCCCATTCAATCGTGGCGGGCGGCTTGCTGGTAATATCATACACCACTCTATTGATTCCGTGGACTTCGTTCACTATACGATTGGATATGCGCGCTAAAAGATCATTCGGCAAGCGCGCCCAATCGGCGGTCATAAAATCCTCCGTGGTCACGGCGCGGATCGCGGCGACTTCCTGATATGTGCGCTGGTCGCCCATCACGCCGACGGAATTGACCGGCAATAAAACCACAAAGGCTTGCGATAATTCTGAATCTTTGCCAATTAACTTTGCTTTGGATAATTCATCTTGGAAAATTGCATCCGCGGCGCGCAGATGATCCAACCGTTCAGCCGTCACTTCGCCAAGACAGCGCACGCTCAATCCCGGACCCGGAAACGGCTGCCGCCAAACCATCGCTTCCGGCAATCCAAGCGCTTCACCGACCGCGCGCACTTCATCCTTGAACAAATATCTCAGCGGCTCGACCAGATCGAATTTCATATCTTCCGGCAATCCGCCGACGTTGTGATGCGTTTTGATTCGTTCCGCTTTATTTCGGTCCGGCGCGGACGATTCGACCACGTCCGGATAAATCGTTCCCTGCACTAAAAACTTCGGCGAGCCGAGTTGCTTGGCTTGTTCTTCAAAGATGCGAATGAATTTTTCGCCGACGATTTTTCTTTTTTGTTCAGGTTCCGTGATGCCTTTGAGCGCATAAATAAAATCATCACTGGCATCCACCGCGATCAACTCCGTGCGCATCTTCTCGCGAAATGTGGAGACGACTTGTTCCGGCTCGCCCTGACGCAATAATCCGGTATCCACAAACACCGCCACCAATTGATCGCCGATGGCTTTATGAACCAGCGCGGCCGCCACCGACGAATCCACGCCGCCACTGACTGCCGCCAGCACGCGCCCGCCCTGAGCCGCGTCGAAGGATTGATTTCCAACTTGGTTGCGAACGCGCTGGATCGTATCTTCGATAATGGAAGCCGGAGTCCAATCCGGTGTTGCTTCGCAAATCTCCACCGCAAAATGTTTAATCACTTCTGCGCCGTTGAGCGTATGCTTCACTTCGGGATGGAATTGCACGCCAAAATATTTCCGTTGCATGTCGCCGATGGCTGCAAATGGACTGTTTCCGCTTTTTGCCAATGCGATGAATCCATCTGGCATTTTGGTGATGCGGTCGCCGTGCGACATCCAAACTGTAGATAGAACCGATAATGCCGATGGCATCAAAGGCTCAATCAGTGCAGAACCATATTCGCGTTTTGCAGACGCATCGACTTGTCCACCTAACGCATGAGTGAGCGCTTGCATTCCATAGCAAATTCCGAGAATAGGCAAACCCGAATCAAAAATATATTTTTGAATGTACGGCGCGTTCGGTTCATAGACGGATTTTGGCCCGCCAGAAAGGATGAAGCCTTTTGGTTTGATAGATAAAACTTTTTCCGCGGGCGCATCCCACGGAAAAAGTTCGCAATAGACATGTGCTTCGCGCACGCGCCGCGCGATCAGTTGGGCGTACTGAGAACCAAAATCTAAAATGGCAATTGAATCCATCATTGGAAAATTATCTTTCCATCATCCATTGAAGCGATGCAAGCCAGTGACTCAACCGGCAAACCGAGCGGCTTGAGCGCCTCGCGTCCGCCCTCGAAGGTTTTTTCGATCAAGGCGCCGATGCCGATGATCTTTGCGCCCGCGGCTTCCGCGAGACGGACGAGTCCGAGGATGGTCGCGCCGGAAGCGAGGAAGTCGTCA
>DATCTP010000257.1:0-4132 GCA_036567885.1 Anaerolineales bacterium
AGCAGATAGAGTCGCCAGATAATCCAAGCCGCCACGAGAATCCAAACGAGAATGATCGCTGTCATTCCGATCTTACCAAGTGCCGGGATTTGAATTTGATTTTGTGTAGCGGCTTGACGGGCGTTCTCAAGCACATCCGATGGAATCATTTTTAGCGCCAGCTTGATACCTGCCGGAACAATAATGAGATCGTCGAGGATGCCGAAGACCGGAATGAAATCGGGGATCAAATCAAGCGGGCTGAGGGCATACGCAAGTACGATGAATAATAGCGCTTTCGCAAGCCACGGCGTACGCGGATCACGCGATGCAATATAAAGCGTGTGCACTTCTATTTGAAGCGCGGCAGCGCGGGCTTTGAGTCTCTCCAATATGGATGTCATCACAAAAAATAAATGCGAGAGTTTTATGCTCTCGCATCTTTCATCTCGTTTACCTTGGTCTCACGCAAATGTGCCAGACCAGGCTTCAAAACTTCTGCCGCCGCGCTCGCCGTCTTTGTAGAACGCGAGATACGTCATGGATTGATACGGAACGAACTCGTCCGGTTGGTGAATCTTGAGATGATTCTTGGCGGCGATAGCGTAATACGAATGCCATGTGCCGGAGTTGATATAAATCTGGCTTTCGGGATCGGATAGATAACCGTACGCATCCAGCGGGACAATCTCGTGAAAATGCGTATGGCCATACACAACAAAACGCACTTGTTCTTTCTGCACGGCTGGTTCATTCAATGCATGTGCGGCATAGGAAATTTCGCCGCTTCCCATTTTCTCGCGCAGCCAATTGACCAATTCATTGATCGTGGTGAAAGACGTGCGATTGGTGATCTTCACCGCAACTCGAAGCGCATCCACGGTATCAAACTTGAAGGCTTTATGCGCCTTGCGGACAAAGTCATTATCGAGGAAGTCGTCGCAGACGCGATCCCAAATTTGTTTCAATTCCGTTTCGAGGGCGGGCGAACCGGCGTGCGTATCAATTTGGCTTTCGATCCATAACGAAGTAGCCAGCACGGGCCGCACATTGACGATGCGGCGCAGCCCATTCAGAATTCCATCGGGCAGTTGATTTCCCAATTGCTTCTGCACCTCGACCGGAAAACGGTTCAATACTTCCATGGCGAAGACATCGCCGAGAGTGCCGAAGTCGCGGCCTTTTTCTGGGTTGAAATTAAAGTGGTCGTAATAATCGCCGTGACGCATCAGAACTTTATAACGCGCCCCAAGTTCTTTGAGCGGTTCGTATTCATCCATTTCATACGGGAAGAGATTGGCAGGATTATTAAGTCCGAGAACATCCATGATGTCTTGCCGAATGGCGTCAAAACGTTTATCGGGGAGGTGATAATACCAATCGTGGTTGCCGATGGTGTAATAAATGCGTATCGGCACCGCGACCGGATTTTGTGATTCGAAATCAGGTTTGCCGCTGCTGGTTGCCGGAGGAATGGTCAGTGCGCCGGGTTGGGTAAGCTTCTTGATGACATCCAAACCTTCAGCATTGGCATCAATGATGGCACGCGTCACTTCACGGAGTTTGGAATCGTAGCCGGCTTTAGTCGGATCCACCCAAGGTCGGATGTAATTCGCGTCACCGGGTTGTGTATCCAGCCAACGGGTGGAATGAAGCGGGTCGAGAATATCGCCCATCAAAACCAGGTCAATTCCATCCACTGGACGATACGTATTGTCCTTGCGCCACGAAGCCTGATACGCCGTCTCGCGCAGACGGTCTGCGAATAAATAAAATGCGCTGGGCGAAATGGATTTGGCGCAGGTTCCATCTACGAGATGAATATCGCTGGCAATGATAAGCATGGCTCCTCCATCATCAAACAATAAAGTTGAACTTCAAACCATCAATCTGTAAACAGCGGTAAATGTCCCAACGAAATGATGTCATCCCATTTCGAGCGTTCGCCTTCGGTCAAGATCGCGGCTTCTTTGACGACTTTCGCGCCAGCCTTTTCGGCAATCATGCGCATGCCCTGCAAGGTCGAACCAGTGCTGATGACATCGTCCACCAGAATGATCTTCTTGCCCTTCATTAACTTGCGGTCCTTCTCATCCAAGATCAAAGTCTGCGGCTCGCCCGTGGTAATGGAAAGTGTTTCCGCAGTTAATGCATCGCCCATATACGCTTTGTAGGTTTTCCGCAAAATGACATAAGGCTTCTTGGTCACGACCGAGAGCGCATATGCCAGCGGAATCGATTTGGCTTCGGCGGTCACAAGAAGATCGAACTTGATATTCTTGAGTTGTTTGTTTAATTCTTTCGCACACGCTTGGACCAGTTCGGTATCGCCAAGGATATTTAGAATAGCGATCCGCAGTCCGGGTTTGATCTGAAATAAGCGCAGCTTGCGCTTCAGACCGGCGATTTCAATCGAATAGGTTTCGTAATCAGACATTTGTTTCCTCCAGCGGGAAATGCCAAACGCTCGAAGTTTATCACAAATTATTCTGCCGCCAATCAGACTCGGCGCGGTATAATCTTTCCACTTCACGACCAACGATCAACTATCGACTCTCAACCGGATTATGCTTCCCGATCTTCAACTGAACGATCTCCTGCGTTTACGCAAACCGCATCCTTGCGGCTCGTACGAATGGACGGTGGTCCGTCTCGGCGCGGATATCGGCCTCGAGTGTAAAGGCTGTGGTCATCGCGTTCTGCTCACGCGGCGCGAACTCACAAAACGAATGAAAGCGAATCTCACCAGAAAAAATGAGCAACAAAAACAATCCTAAAAAACCTCACATCGTATTTTATTTTTCCGATACCGGCGGCGGACACCGTTCCGCGGCTGAAGCCATTATCGAAGCCTTGCAAATCGAATACGGCGATTCGTGTACGGTCGAGATGGTGGACTTCTTCAAACAATATGCCCCGCCCCCATTCCAAAAAATGCCTGATCTTTATCCGGAGATGGTGAAGGCACCGCGTCTGTGGCAGGCTTCTTTTTATGCCACCGATGGACGCGCGCAGGCGCGTTTCATCACGACTTCGTTGTGGCCCGTGGCGCGTAACGCTGTTCGTCGTCTCGTCCGCAACCATCCCGCAGACTTGATCGTTACCGTCCATCCCATCGCCACCAGTTTTGCTTTGAGGGCTTTGGGACGTAATCGTCCGCCGTTCTTTACCGTTGTGACGGATCTGGTCACGACTCATGCGCTATGGTTCGATACGCGCGCCGACCGCATTTTCGTTCCGACCGAGACCGCGCGTCAACGCGCATTATTCAATAAAGTGCCCGCCGAAAAACTCGAAGTGGCCGGCTTGCCCGTTGCGGCCCGTTATTGCGCCCCGGCTGGTAATCAACGCGCCCTTCGCAAAAAACTTGGCTGGCCCCTGGATAAACCCATCGCTTTGATGGTCGGCGGCGGCGATGGGATGGGTCCGCTTGGCATCACCGCGCGCGCGATTGACGAATCAGGCCTCGACTTGGGCTTGGTCATCGTTTGCGGGCGGAACGAAAAGCTGAAAGCGCATCTCGAATCGGAAACCTGGGAAAACCCAACTTTCATCTACGGCTTCACGCGCGATCTCCCCGATTTCATGCGCGCCGCGGATATTATCGTCACCAAGGCGGGACCGGGAACCATTGCGGAAGCGCTCAATGCGAATCTTCCGATCATCTTATACGCCAAACTGCCGGGACAGGAAGACGGCAATGTGACCTTCGTTGAATCAGAAGGCGCGGGGGTTTGGGCTCCGAGTTCTGAATTGGTGGTCCGCGCGCTGACGCGTTGGATCTGTCGTCCGCAGGAACGCACCACGATCATTGAAAACGCCCGCCGCGCAGCGCGACCTGATTCAGCTCAACGTATTGCTCGTGAAATCGGTCAAACGCTTGGGCTTCACAAGAAACGCAAGAAGAACCCCAAAAAGGAAAAATCAAAATGACAAAAAGTCTGGCTTCAATCGAGCCAGACTTTTTCGTTTGCATTTTATTTTGGAGCAGTAGATTCTAGGGATTATTGAAAACAGGCCGAGGCTGTGTTTTGCTGCTGCGCGGCAACCGCACGGTGAAAGCCGTTCCCACGCCGATCTTGCTTTTTACTTCCACGCGCCCGCCGTGACCCTGCACGATTTGTTTGCAAATGGAAAGTCCCAGCCCGGTTCC
>DATCTP010000258.1:0-2863 GCA_036567885.1 Anaerolineales bacterium
GTTGTATATGGAAAAGAAAGGATGGAAATTGCAAAACATCCGTCCATCCATATTATGGTTCCTGCTTGCGCCGCTTGCGTTGGTACTCCACTTTTATGATCTGTATCTCGTATCCGGTCATCCCTTGTCGTTTCTTGACGCGATGACGGCGTGGGGCGGGATTCGATCATCCACTTACGCTGATCCGTTCCAAAATCTGCGAGGCGCGGGCTTGGATGTATTCAAGATCGATCTTATATTGACCATCCTGTTTTTCATTTGCAGTATTTATATTCTTTGGAAGTGGCAGACAAAAGCATATGGAATTTTTGCCTTGCTGACAATTCTTTTAGCGCTCTCTACCGGATTGTTGGCTTCGATATCGCGCTTCCTGCTCATCTCGTTTCCGGTTTTTATTTTCCTTGGCAACAAACTCAAACGCCGCGAATGGTTCGATCTGACCACAGCCGTTTTCTTTGCTTTGCAAATCATCTATTTTGCCGGTTGGGTTAATTATTATTGGATCGCTTAAGCGAGGAAGAAACCAGACAGCATCCTACAATGAATCGCAACGCGGTCATTAGTTTCACCGCTGGCGCGTTGACCATCGTTTCATTTTGTTTGGGCGTGGCGCCCATCCCATTTACCGATGCGATTTGTTATTCCATCAGCCTGCTCTTGGCGATGATTGCGCTTATAACGGGATTTGCATCTTTATTGCAAATCCGTCAAAGCAGAGAATCGGGTCGTGTGCTGGCATGGATCGGAATCTCGATCGGCGGGCTGACAGTGGTTGCGGTCTTGTGCATCATTACATTGATTGTCTTATTCTTTCCGTCGCTTGAACATGATCTTCAACAAATCTGGATTCAACTTCGACATTAAAATACCCGTGTATTCCGACTTGCTAATCTCATCCGCTTCGATTATGCTTGCGAGGGTTTTTCTCTTGGGAGTGGTTATGTCCCGGCGGGCTTCCTGGTCTTCAAAACCTGTGGCGGGTCGCGTTGCGGGCCGCGGTGGGTTCGACTCCCATCCACTCCCGCTCGATCCTCGTAAAATGATTTTGCTTGATAAAGGTTCAAATGCCGATTCCAGAAATTGAAATTCTAAACAGTCTCGTCTCACGCGTTTTTCGAATTGACGATTTTATGATGGGCGATCCGGCGAAAGGAACGATTGCCCGTTATCGCGGACAACTGCTCTCTGAAGATTCCGTTTCTCTATATGACCAATTAGCGGACTCCCTTAAACCCTACGACATCACGCTCTTGTTTCGTTTGGATCACGGTCAACAGTTGGTCTTTCTTACGCCGAAGAAACCGGACCCCAAACCGACGCGGATTTCCATCAATATTGTGCTTTTCATTCTCACGGTCTTGAGTGTGATGCTGGTCGGCGCGGAACAACAGATCGCGCCAAGTTTGCCGGGAGTCATGGGACAAATCATCGCCATCTTCCAAACCATGCTCACCGGCTGGCCCTATGCCTTGAGCTTGATGTCGATTCTTTTAGCGCACGAGTTCGGTCACTACTTTATGAGCCGCCATCACAAAACTGCCGCGACTCTTCCCTACTTTATTCCCCTTCCCGTTCCTCCGCTCGGCACGATGGGCGCCGCGATCCTGATGCAAGGCACGCCGAAGAATAAGCGCGTATTATTCGACATCGGCGTGGCGGGACCACTGGCTGGCATCATCGTTGCCATCCCCATATTGTTCTACGGATTATCTCTTTCCCATCTTTCGGTTATTACACCGGTCGGTGGGATGATCGAAGAGGAAGGCAATTCGCTTTTATATCTGCTCGCGAAATATATTATGTTTGGCAAACTTTTGCCCGCGCCCATCAGCCTGCATGGAATGACCTTGGGATTGTATTGGCTGAGATATTTCTTTACGGGCCAACCCGTTCCGAATGGAGCGACGGATGTGTTTGTCAGTTCCATCGCGTTTGCGGGCTGGGCAGGATTATTGGTCACCGCGCTGAATTTGATTCCCGCTGGCACATTGGATGGCGGGCATGTGATCTATTCGTGGTTGGGCGATAAAGCCGCAAAACTTTTTCCATTCATTTGGGGACTTCTAATTATCTTGGGCATCTTCTGGCAGGGCTGGTGGCTTTGGGCTTTTCTCCTGCTCTGGCTTGGACGCGTTCATGCCGAGCCGCTCGATCAAATCACACAGCTTGACTCGCGCCGCCGCGCCATTGCGGTACTGGTGATCATCATCTTCATTCTGACATTCAGTCCGGTGCCATTCGCAATCTTCAGCGGATTATGAGTTTTCGCCGCGGCTTATCAATTCTATTTTTGTTTGCGTTCGCGGCCTGCCAACCCGCACCGATTCATTTAACAGCAACGCCATCAGCAGATGCAGTGACCACACCTCAAGCGACGGTCACGCCATTGGCAGTGAGCCAGCTTGGGGTCACGGAAGAAGCGCTAAAAGGGATCACGATTCAAGTCTGGCATCCGTGGCTCGGCGTCGAAGCGAATCTATTTCAATCGCAGGTGGATCAATTCAACCAAACGAATCAATGGGGGATTCAGGTTCAAGCCACCAGCCAACTCGATTACAACGAATTGTTCCAAAACGTCGGCACATCGCTACTAGCAAATAATCCTCCGCAACTTGTTGTTGGTCTTCCCGAATATGCTCTATTGTGGAACGTAGATGGCAATGTGGTTGATTTGACGAATTATGTGAGCGATCCAAAATATGGATTCAGCGATGGCGATGTAAAGGATATTCCATCCGTTTTTTGGAATCAGGATGAGGTCGGCGGCGAGCGGCTAGGGATTCCAGCGGAACGTTCGGCACGCTTCCTGCTCTACAACGCAAGCTGGGCGCGTGAACTTGGGTTTTATTCTGCGCCCGTCACC
>DATCTP010000259.1:0-3673 GCA_036567885.1 Anaerolineales bacterium
ATTTTGGACCCATTCGGACTCATCAGAATTGGGTGACATGATCAAAACGAAAGCAACACAATCTCGCAAACGTTTTTCGATTTCACGCGGCCAGCGCGAGCCATAATCAATGCGGTCATCAATCCAGGCATCAAAGCCCTGATCAATCAAGGCATGATGCAACTTATGAGCGTATGCTTTGTCTTTGTGGCTGTAGCTGATGAATATATATCCCATGCCGGAGGCTATCCAATTCAAAGGAAATTATACTCCCGCTGATAAATAGACTTCGGAAGTCTTAAGAAACTTCCGAAGTCTGAAATGTTAAAAATGATATTGTCATTGCGAGCCGCGTTTTTGGCAGCGAAGCAATCTCCTCTTTGAAAAACGAGATAGCATCCCCTTTGGGGATTGCCACGTCGCTTCCCTTCGGTCAACTCCTCGCAATGACATGCTAATAAATCGGCAAACTCGTATCCACTTCCTTTGCCCAGGCGTTGATTCCGCCTTTGAGATTCTTGACTTTCTTAAATCCGGCGCTGACCAGCAATTCCAGCGCGCGCGTGGAACGCGTCCCGGCTTTGCAGAATACCACCATATCTTCGGCCGAATCAAGTTCGGAGAGTCTCGCCGCCAATGTGCCCAATGGAATATTCACTGCATTCGGAATCGCAGATATCGCAAGCTCATGCGGCTCACGCACATCCAACAACTTCAACTGATTCCCTTTGAGCCGCGCGGCAAGTTCAGGTGCAGTGATGTCCCAGCCCGCGCCAGCCGAACCTTCGTCGTGGTCGTGACCCGGCACACCGCAAAACTCCTCGTAGTCAATTAATTCCTTGATGTCGGCGTTCGGTCCGCACACGCGGCAGTTCGGATTCTTCTTGAGCTTCACAAAATCGAACGACATATCGAGCGCGTTGTAAAGCAACAACTTTCCAATCAACGGCTCGCCAATGCCGAGCAAAACTTTCAACGCTTCGGTGGCTTGGATCGTTCCAATCGTACCAGGCAACACACCCAGCACGCCACCCTCCGCGCACGAAGGGACGAGTCCCGGCGGCGGCGGTTCAGGGAAGAGACAGCGATAGCACGGTCCTTCCTTGGCATAAAAAACACTGACCTGTCCATCGAAGCGATAGATGGAGGCGTACACATTTGGCTTGCCGAGAAACACAGCGACATCGTTGGTCAAATAACGCGTCGGAAAATTATCCGTGCCGTCCAACAAAATATCATAATCCTTCGCGATCCGCAGGGCATTCTCGGATGTATAAGGTTCGTTATAAATCTCGACTTCGATATCGGGATTCAAATCCAACATGCGATCACGCGCCGATTCGACTTTCAACTTTCCAATCGTCGCCGTGCCGTGAATCACCTGACGCTGTAGATTCGATGAATCCACGACATCGTAATCGACGAGTCCAATCCGACCGATACCGGCCGCCGCTAAATACAACGCCACCGGCGACCCAAGCCCGCCCGTGCCAATGATCAGCGCCGACGAACCTTTGAGTTTGCGCTGACCTTCGAGTCCAACTTCTGGAATCAAAAGGTGGCGCGAATAGCGCAGGATTTCATCGCGAGTTAAACCGGGAAGAATAGGTTGCATCATCCACCCGCAATCGAGGGAATCAGAATCACGCGCGCGTTTTCATCGAGCGGAGTTTCCAGTCCCTGCAAATCTCTGATATTGTTCTCGCCAACGAATAGATTCACAAACGGACGTAAGTTTCCATCGCCGTTATACAGATGCGGCTTCAACGTCGGAAATTTTTCAATCAAATGCTCCATCGCTTGAGCAACGTTATCGCCATTTACAGCGACCTCTGCCTGCCCATTGGTATAGCTGCGCAATGGAGTTGGGATCTTCAAAGTTGCCATGATTGTCCTTTCCCTCACTCCTGCCCCTCTCCCAATGGGAGAGGGGTAAAGGGTGAGGGGAATAATTTTATTCCAACCTTCCTGAGTTCAATTAGTTCACCGGAACCGGGTCACAGCCCTGGCGTTCGACCACTGCCTCGCACGTTGACGCGTTTACAATCTCAACCGAACCAGCCATCGCGAACGGCTGCATGAAATTCTCAAGATATTCTTTATCTTCAGACTCAGCGATCAACACGAGAGTATGTTGACCATCCAGCACAGCATCTCCAAGCAAGTCAACACCGAACTTGCGCGCATTTTGTTTGGTCAAGTGTTGCAATAACATCTGCCCCATTTCGGGATTCTTAGCCGGGCAGGTTTCAGCGGTATGCTGGTGACGGACAAAATATAGAGACATTTGATACTCCTTTGGTTAGTATGTCATTGCGAGGGCGCTTTTCCCGAAGCAATCTCCTCTTTTGCAACAGGAGATTGCTTCATCGTTTCGCTCTTCGCAATGACATTATTTGATTTGTATTTCTTCTTCAACGAACTGAGAACGATCTTCCAACAATCGCCACGAACGAGACTCCATCGCTTTACCTGAATCCACGCTCGTGATGATGTACGAGAAAAACGGCTGCGCCCAATCACGGTCAAATTCCGATGGACGATTCGGATGATCGGGATGCGAATGGAACACGCCGATCAGACTCAGCCGGAGGCGGTCGGCCTCCAATTCAGCCTCGATATAATCCTCGGGCCGAATCAAATAACGATTATGCCGCGCAGAATCTTCACGCGAATTTGTCAGCGGAAGAATCGTCTTCACCGCACGCTCCGCACCTTCTGAGCCGAGCAAAAAGCCCGCGCCTTCTTCAGGATACGCGTTTTCACCTTGTGAGTGAATTTGCGCCAGCACCTCTTTGGAAAGATTTAACATCATTTTGTTTCCCATAGCGCCTTATCACTTAAATATTTATAGCCCGCATCCGGAAACAGAGTCACGACCACGCCTTCTTTGATCGTCGACGCGATTTGCATTGCCGCGACCATTGCCGCGCCGGATGAAATTCCGACAAACAGACCTTCTTCGCGCGCCAGCCTTCGGACCATCTCATGCGCCGCCTCGGTCTGGACTTCGAGCGTCTCATCCGCAAAGGTCGGATCATAAATCCCCGGCTTGATCGCGGACGGCATATGCTTCAAGCCTTCCAGTCCATGGAAAGATGCATCCGGTTGAAACGCGATGATTTTTACATTGGGCAACTGGTCGCGCAGATAACGACCCGTTCCCATTAATGTGCCGGACGTGCCAAGTCCCACAACAAAATGAGTAACCTGTCCATTCGTTTGAGCAAGGATTTCAGGACCGGTGGTCAGATAATGCGCTTGCCAGTTGGCGTCGTTGTTGTATTGATTTGCGTACCAATACAGATCGGTTTTTTCAGCAGCCATTTGACGCGCAACGAGAATTGCGCCGTCTGAGCCTTCCGATGGATCAGTGAGAATCACTTCGGCGCCGAGGGCGCGCAGGATTGTGATTCGCTCCGAGCTGGCATTGGCAGGCAAACATAATGTGACAGAAATTCCCAGCGCGGCACCGAAGGTTGCATAAGAAATGCCCATGTTGCCGGAGGTTGAATCGAGCAGACGTTTACCAGAAGTCAGATCACCGTTTGCGATTGCAGTGCGGATAATATTTAGCGCGGGACGATCCTTGACCGAGCCGCCCGGATTGAACCATTCAGCTTTGGCAAAGATTTGGATTGGACGCGGCAGGTTTCGGGTCACGCGGCGAAGCGGAAGAAGAGGCGTGTTCCCG
>DATCTP010000260.1:0-5048 GCA_036567885.1 Anaerolineales bacterium
TTAACAGACACTTCTTCTTTTGTCGCGTTTTTTAAACTCAATTCAGCCGAAAGAACAATTGTTTTCGTCTCGACGCGCTTCAAAATACTTGTGCGATAACCATAAGCCATTTCTTCAAGAGACCATCGTTCGCGATTTGATTCCGTTAATATCTCAGCCCAAATCAAATTGCCTGCCATATCACCATCATATGCGCCAGCATTTCCATACACCGCGCCGCCGATTGTGCCGGGAACGGTCGCGGCCCATTCGAGTCCTGATAAACCCTTCGAGGCGCAGCGGTTGGCAAGATTGCTGAACACGACTCCCGATTCAACCCAGACCTTTGGCTGGCTTCCGTTTTCAAAGCGGACTGCCTTCGCTCGATTCAATACCGTTATCCCGCGCACGCCTTTATCGCTGACCAAAACATTCGAACCGCCGCCGAGAATGAAATAAGGCAAATGTTGTTGCCAAATTGTCGTCATGATCTCAGCCAATTCGTCGGATGAATTTGCCGCGATCAAATAATCCGCGTGCCCGCCGATGCGCGCAGACGTATACGGTGCAAGAGAAACATTCTCTTGCACCTTGTCGCCAAACTTGGCGAGCAGAACATCTACGGACATCACGGAAGACTCCATCATTTATTCGTCATTCAAATGTTGAATCAGTTTCTTGATCGCCTTTTGCTTTTCGCGTTTATCTTTGGCTTCGGGCGATTCCAAGATCGTCTGCGCGGCTTCATTCTGCCGCTCATTTTCAGCGTGGATCAAGACCATTCTTAACGGCGGCAAGCCTAGAGTCTCGGATTGATACGTGCGCTTCTTGTCATCAGCCATAAGACACCTCACTTTCAAAGTCCAGCTAGCACATTGACGCTGATTTGATCCGCGTCACCGGCGGAAAGAACGAGCAGCACATCGTTATGACGCAAATGCTTGAGCAGGTATTCAGTTGCGTCTTCGAGCGAAGCAATGAAGTGAACCGCAGGATGCGGCATGGCACTGACCACTTCCGCCGAAGAAAAATCCTGTTTGGGTTCGCGTGACGGATAGATTTCTGTGACGATCACTTCATCGGCGTCTTTGAAGGCGCGCGTGAATTCATAGAAAAGCGCCTGGGTGCGCGAATAGGTATGAGGCTGCCACACCGCCCAAATGCGATGCTGCGGATAACGGGCGCGCGCCGCGGCGAGCGTGGCTTTGATCTCGGTGGGGTGGTGGGCATAATCGTCAATGACAATAACGCCGCGCGCTTCGCCTTTGACTTCAAAGCGGCGACCGGTTCCTTTGAAGAATGAAAGTTTTGCGGCGGCTTCTTGGATGGGCAAGCCGAGGGCGGCAATCACCGACAGCGCGGCGAGGGCATTCCGAACGTTATGTTCGCCCGGCACCTGAAGCGAGACCGGCGCAGTTTGAAGATCACCGATATTCGTGGTGGCTTCGAAGGTGAATCCGCCTTGGTCGTTGGGTTTGAGCGAACGCGCCTGCATCCAGTGCGAGGCGTTGATGGTCAGATCGGCTTGCACGTTGTAGGCGATGACGTTGCGTCCTTCGCGGCGGGCCTTGTTGAGGAGCGCGGCCGCGCCGCCATCTTCCACACATCCGATCAAGGTTCCGTCCATGGGAAGCAGGGCAATGAACGATTCAAAGGCAGAGACCATATCTTCGTAGGTCGGGTAACAATCGGGATGATCGTGTTCGAGATTCGTCACCACTTCGATGCGCGGTTTGAGTCCAAGGAACATGCGGTCATATTCATCCGCTTCGATGACGAAGGGATTGCCTTTACCGGCGCGTGCATTGACGTTGTAGTTCCTCAGCACACCGCCGACAATGAACGATGGATCGCGTCCGAGTTCTGATAGCAGAAATGCGATCATGGCGGTGGTGGTGGTTTTGCCGTGCGTCCCAGCAACCGCGATTCCGGTTTTATCCGCCATGAGTTTTCCGAGGAAATCGGCGCGCTTGTAAACGGGAATGTTGGCATGTTTGGCGGCGATCACTTCGATGTTGTCATCGGGAATGGCGGAGGAGCGGACGATCCAATCTGCGCCTTGAATGTTGCGCGGATGATGTCCGATATAAATCGTCACACCAGCCGCTTGAAGGTCGGCCGCGAACGCAGTCAGCGCCCGGTCAGAGCCGGTGACGGTGTAGCCGCTTTCTTTCAAGAGACGGGCGATGGCAGAGAGTCCGCTTCCGCCGATGCCGATGAGGTGTACGTGAGTCATATCAGTGATCAAATCCAGTTTAGATGTATACGACCAGAATAAAAATGAGGCAGAGGATCGGAGCGATGTAAACCCATGGGACGCCCAGCCAACGCGGCGGCATGAATGTCATCAAAGATTGAACGGCGGGCGCGATATTTGCAGAGGGCGCATCGATGATGCCTTTTAGCGGATACAGGGCTTGATCCATATAGAATAATATAGTCCCGGCGATCAAATAGCCGTTGATCGCGCCGAGCACCATTCCAAACAACGCTTCCACGAGACGTTCTCGAGTGGCTTTAGATGCCAAATGAGGCACCACTCCAACGGTTTGATAGCCGAAGAACGTCAAAGCCGCCAGGACGGAGGAGCGTATCCAGAACAGCTCGGAACTGTGGCTGTCCAAACCGGAAACGATTGGAAGATACTGTCTCAGGATGGCATTCGCCGCCAGTGCGGTGATCACGGAGAAGGCTACGATCAATTCCTTGACCCAGCCTCGCAGCCACCCGATCACCCCGAATAGAATCACGTACATCCAAAATACATAGATTATGCTCATCATAGGCGTTGTCCTCCTAATTGCATCACCTGATCGGCGATGATTTGCGCGGCTTGCGGGCGAGAAAGCGACTTCATGGCTTTGCTCATGGCTGCGCGTTTGGATGGATTTGCCAGCAGGTCTTTGATCACCAGAAGAAGCTCTTTCTTCAACATTTCATCTTTGACGATGACCGCCGCACCGCGCTCGGCGAGATAATCCGCGTTGACTTTTTGATAGCGCCAGGCGTGCGGATATGGAATGAGGATGGCTGGCAAACCGAAGAAAGGAAACTCGCCCAACGTGGAAGCTCCGGCGCGCGAAATGACCAAATCTGCGGAGGCGAGCGCCGCGCCCATTTCTTCATGCAAATATGGAAAGGCGTGATAACGCTTCCGGTGTTCGGACGTCAGACCGGTGCGCGCGTTTTGGACGACTTCCCAATCCAATTGTCCGCTGATGTGAACGATTTGAGCTTGTTCGAGCAAAGTCGGGAGTTGGGGAACGATGGCTTCGTTGATCGAACGCGCACCTTTGCTTCCGCCGAAAACGAATAGAACAGGTAGTTCATCATCCAGATTCAGCGCGGCACGCGCTTTTTGTTTGTTCCAAGTTGCGAGGTTGGCTCGAAGCGGATAGCCGGTCACGACCACTTTCTTGGAAAAATATTTTTGAGAATCCGGTGCGGTGACGGTGATCACATCGGCGAAGCGCGCCAGCGATTTCAGCGCCAGTCCCGGTTCAATATCAGGCACGTAAAGCAATGTTGGAATTTTTCTTCCTGCAAATGCCATAGGTCCAGCCACATAACCGCCGGTGAAGAATAGAACATCAGGCTTGAATTCGCGCAGGACTTTCGCGGATGCTCGAATGCCGCGCGCCAGCGTGATCGTATTACGCGGCAACGCGCGCGGACCGATGCCGTGCAGACCGGCGGCAGGAATCGCCTGGAACGGAATGTTTGCCCGTTTCACGAGTTCTTCTTCCATGCCGCCTTCTCCACCGATCCACATGGTTTCGGTATCGAATGCGCTGGATACGAGCGCATTATGAACGGCGAGAGCGGGATACACGCCGCCGCCGGTTCCACCCGCGCAAATCAAGAGCCGCACTGTAGGTTCTCCGTTCTTCTTCTGACGATGTTGCCACCTCGCCTCTTTGACGCGAGATGTTCATCAAGATTCCAATGGATGCGAGTGATGAAATTAAATTCGATCCGCCCGCGCTGACAAAGGGTAACGCATCTCCTGAAAACGGCACCAACCCGACCATCACCGACATATTGATGGCGGCTTGAATGCCAATGGAAATCACCAAGCCGGAAGCGATCAGCGTGCCGAGCATGTCGGGAGCGCGGCGTGCAATGACCAATCCACGCCAGATCAGGATCGCATATAAACTGATCAGGAATGCCGCGCCGACCACGCCAAGTTCCTCCACGATCACGGCAAAGATGCTGTCGGTGGGGGGCACAGGCAAACCGGTCAATTTTGATGTGCCGCGTCCGACGCCAACTCCAAACCAGCCTCCGTTGACAATCGCTTCGAGCGAACGTTGAACGTGATACGATGATTGTGTAGGATCTTTGAGACCGGCGAAGTAAGCCACCACGCGGTCATGACCGGTTGGATTCACGCGAACTATGATCCATGCTACGACGACCGCAATCACTAACAAGATAGCAATCTGTTTCAAGTCGCCGCCCGCTAAAAAGAACAGCAAGCCGCCCAGCATCAAAACCATCGCGGCGGTGCTCAAATCGGGTTGTTGATAGATGAGACCGCCGATCACACCGAGGATCACGCTCAACGGGAACAAGCCAAAAGTCACATCGTGAATGAATTGGCGTTTCGCATACAACCAAACCGACAAATATAAAATCGTAACCACCTTTGCTACTTCGGATGGCTGAAAAGAGCCGTTGAATAAATATCGCCGCGCGCCTAACAACACTTCATTAGCGAGCAATACGGCGATCAATAAAATAATGGTCACACCCATGGCGGGGACCACCAATTTGCGCCAGCGGTGATAGTCGAAGCGCGAAAGGAGAAATGCCGCGGCAATTCCGATGGAGAGCCATGCCAGTTGATGTTCGAACATATACATCGCCGAACCATATTGCTGGAGTGAATAATCCCAGGATGCCGAGAACATCATAATTAATCCAAAGATGACGAGCGTGATGAGCGCCACCAACAAGGGCATATCCACACCGCGTTTGGGCGCGCCGGATTTTTCAACCGGCGGTTGGTTGGCAAATGAACGTTCAGTTATTAAAGTTTCTGTACCCATAATCGGAATTTTTCT
>DATCTP010000261.1:0-4172 GCA_036567885.1 Anaerolineales bacterium
ATCCTTTGTGCCATCGCTAACTGCCGCCAACGCACGTAAAAATACAGTGATCGGCACGGTGCGTTTACGGTTGAACTTCAAAATAATGTAATCGCTCTTGCGAGTCTCGAATTCCATCCAAGCGCCGCGGTCTGGGATGAGTTTCGCCATCGCTAACGGGCGGCCCGTTGAACGGTCCGTGGGTGCTTCGAAATATACACCCGGCGAACGGATCAACTGCGAGACAACCACGCGCTCTGTCCCGTTAATAATGAAGGTTCCCTTATCGGTCATCTCAGGAAAATCGCCGAGGAAAATATCCTGTTTGATCGGTTCAGGGACATCCACGCCCGCCAGCAATACGGAAACATATAACGGGCTTGAATAGGTGAGGTCGCGTTCGACACATTCCTCGATGGAATGTTTCGGTTCGCCGAACCAATACTTCAAGCCCCACTGCTTGGCTTCGGGGCTGCGACCGGGGAAAAATAATTTCATTCCCTTGTTGTACGACTCGATCGGCGACACTTCATGAAACAGGTCGCCGAGACCTTCTGCTTTGAGTCGTTCAAAAGAATCAAGTTGAATATCTATGAGATTGGGTAGATTGAGCTTTACTGGGATACGCGCGTAGTTTTTCTTGGGCAAAGTAGATGCCATTCGCTTCTCTCCTGACCTTGAAGACGGATGCCGTTTAAAAAAATTGATGCCAGTCTCGTTTACCGAGACAGCGACCTGCTATTATAAGGAGGTTATTCGGTAAAGTCAATAGCCGCGCAACATCGGAAACCACCGAAATACCGTAACGAAAAAGGCGTTCAGCCCATATATTTTTCCTGCCCTGCGCAGGAATCTCCGGCAATTCCGGAGATTCCTGCTTTTCTATTGACCAAAGCTATTTAGTAGCCGGTGCCGCTTTGCTGAATCTGTTGGAGAATACCTCTTAATCCTGCGCCCGCAACCATAGATATTCCGCCAACAAGACAACAGCACAAAAGTCCAATCACAAGGCCGGGGATAAAGACCGAACCAATGGCCTCTCCCCAACCAAATTGATTGACACCTTTTACAGCCATGATATTCAGAACCACAACATAGATGCCAGCTATCGCCAATATCGCATTAAAACACAAACCGACAAATGGGATTGCAGCGAACAAAGTTAAAACCCCAGAAACAATTGCAAATGGAGTCACGATTGCCGCAAATGCATAAGCCAGTTGATCATTCGTGCCGTTGCCGTGGAACATTTTTGCAACCCATTGAATGATCGCAGTCCAAACTGCAAAAAACACGGTTGCTATAACAGCAAGGATTGGCCCGCCGCATATAGCAAGAATCAAGGTTGTGACAATGCCTCCGCCGCCGAGTCCACCACCGTTACCCAGTCCATATTGCTGTAACAGACTTCTATAGCTTCCCAGTGTCGCCCCACGAACTAAGGCGCTCAAAAAGAATTCCACCAAATAACCAATGAATACCCAAAGGTATGCCGTTGTTGCTTTCGCATTGGGCGAGGATGCTATTTCAACAAACGTTTGCTCATTGGGCTTGGTTAGAGCATCAATCCAGACTTGATAGAAAGGCTTCGATCCTCCTCCCGAAGACATCGGGGCATTCGACGTGGGTATGTTCATGTTCATACGATTCTCCTTGTTTATGGTTTGAATCTTTATATCATTAATGAAGACCAGATTCAATAGCCCAAAACACCTACTCGTCCAAACAGATACGGGTAAAATATGGTCTATGGAAATCGCCGAGCACCTTCAAGGAATCCTTGCCACGCTTCCATCCAAGCCGGGCTGTTACATTTATCGCAACAAAGACGGCGATGTGATTTATGTGGGTAAAGCCATCAATCTCAAGAACCGGGTGCGGTCCTATTTTCATGCCGATGCAAGCCACGATGCGAAGACGCGTCGGCTCGTGCGTGAGATCAGCAACATCGAGTGGATCCTTGTCGGGTCAGAGTTGGAAGCGCTGATCCTTGAAATGAATCTCATCAAGAAGCATCGCCCAAAATTCAACATTCGTCTAAAGGACGATAAGCGTTATCCGTACATCAAAGTTCATTGGGCGGATCCGTTTCCAAAAGTCACCGTGACGCGTCAGATGACAGAAGATGGCTCGCGTTATTTCGGTCCGTATACTTCGGCGTGGGCGGTCTATCAAACGCTGGATGTGTTGCGCCGAATCTTTCCGTATTTGACTTGCGACCGCGTCATCACCGGACAAGATAAACGAGCGTGTCTTTACTACGACATCAAGCTTTGTACCGCGCCTTGCATCGGCGCGGCGACCCAGACTCAATACCGCCAAATGATCTCCGATCTGATGGCTTTTCTCGCCGGACACAGTGAAGAGATTGTCACGCGTTTGGAAAGTGAAATGCAAAAGGCGTCGGAAGAAATGCGGTTTGAAAGAGCCGCGGCATTACGCGATCAACTCAAAGCCATTCAATCGGTTATCGAAAGACAGAAGGTTGTCTTCGCTACGGATTATAAAGATTCAGATGTTTTGGCAATGGCTCGTTCAGATGGCGAAGCCTGTGTGCAAATCTTTTTCATCCGTGGTGGAAAATTGATTGGACGCGAATATTTTATTTTGGAAGGCACGGAAGATACCGCCGATACCGAAGTCATGGCAGAATTCGTCAAACAGTTTTACACGGAAGCCGCGACCATTCCCCAACAAGTGATGCTGCCAGAGGAAATAGAGATCGAGGAAGCGAAGATTATCGGTCAATGGATGCGATCAAAACGCGGCGGCGAAAAGGTGGAACTCTTCGTACCAAAAGACGGACAGCCGCACGAGTTGGTGCAGATGGCGGCTGAGAACGCGGCGGAGACATTGTCCGCGTTACGCACACAATGGCAAGCCGACACACACAAACAAGAACAAGCGTTGGCTGATTTGCAATCCGCTTTGCAATTGCCCGCTCCGCCCAACCGCATCGAATGTTATGACATCTCGAATACACAAGGCACAGCCATCATCGGCGCGATGGTTGTTTTCCAACAAGGCGTGCCGAGCAAGAATCTGTATCGCAAGTTCAACATCGAAAGCGTGGTCGGCGCGCCGGACGATTTCGCTTCGATGGAAGAGATGTTAACGCGGCGCTTCCGCAGATGGCAATCCGCTCAAGAAATGGCAAACCAGCCCGGGTCCAAACCGGAACCGTCGTTCTCGTTCTTGCCTGATCTGATTATTATTGATGGAGGCAAAGGTCAGCTTGGACGCGCGGTCAACGTGTTGGAAAAATTTAATTTGTTTGGGAAAGTGCCTGTGATTAGTCTTGCAAAACAACAAGAGGAAATTTTCTTTCCGAACAAATCCGATTCATTGATGCTGCCGCGTCATTCGCAAGGTTTGTATTTGGTTCAACGGATTCGCGACGAAGCGCATCGCTACGGCATCACGGCACACCGCAAAAAACGCACCAGGCTGGGCATGGCTTCGCAATTGGATTCCATCCCCGGCATCGGGCCGACACGCCGGAAGTCCCTCTTGAAACATTTCGGTTCTGTGGATAAGATTAGAGAGGCGTCGGTTGAGGAGTTGATTGCGGTCTACGGTATGACGCGAGCCGCGGCAGAATCGATCAAGGCACATTTAGAATGAAGCCCAAACCATGAAAAACATTTGGATCGTGGATGATGATGAAGAAATGACACGCGCCATCCAATTGATGCTGAAATTGCTCAATTGCAGCGCGACGGCTTTTTTTGGCGCACGCCTGGCGGCGCAAACGCTTATGACCGGCAAACGACCGGACTTGATGATTCTTGATATCAACATGCCGGAAGTCAGCGGCTTGGATATGCTGGAATTTGTGAGACGTCGCAAAGAATGGAATGACCTGCCCATCATCATGCTTTCCACGGAAGCCGCGGACGTGACGGTAGATAAAGCTTTGGAACTTGGCGCAGACGGATATGTGTCGAAGCCGGTTACAATCGAGGAATTAGAGAAGGTGATGAATAAAGCCTTCCAGAAACATAAGAAAGGTTTGTTATAGAGAATGGCAAAAGGAAAGTCGCAGTCGAAGAAAGTCAATCGCCCAAGCACCAGCCAAATCATCTTTGTAGTGCTGACGTTGATCATCGTTCTTTCATTTATCTTATCGCTCTTCGTAAAGTTGTAAATAAAAATGACGAAAATATTTCTTGTGGGAGCCGGTGGCGCCATCG
>DATCTP010000262.1:0-4658 GCA_036567885.1 Anaerolineales bacterium
TCATCATCAAATGAATTTAAAGAATATGTAAAGAGCTCGTGAAGGATATAACTTTTTGGGTTTTCCAGCGACAACACTAGTGAAGGCATTCAAAAAAAAACATGAAAAGGAGAATATGATGTTGAAATTGCTTTCTATAGCAGGATCGGTGCTGGTTTTGTTGTTCGGAGTGATGGGGGTGGGTGCCGCAGCCGCACAAAATAGCCAAGTGGGCGAGCCATTGTATGCGTTCAAAGCGTTGGCAGAGCCAGTGCGGTTCATGCTTCAAACGCGCGAGCAAACCCAGATGCAATCGATGAATGGATCGGCGCAAACTGTCTTGAGCCAAGGATTGCAAAATCAGATTCGCTTGCAGACTCAAGACAGGCTTCAGTTACATCAGTTGCTGGAGCCAACTGCCACTGTTACTGGCGATCAAGAACGCGATCAGACTCAGGACCAGATTCACTTGCAGACACAAGACAGGCTTCGCACACAAGATTGTGTTCAGGATCCGCAAGGTTCCACGGCGCAGAATCGTTACGGTAATTCTCGCAAGCCGTAAGCAAAAAGGCTCCTGCCATAGCAGGAGCCTTTTTTGAACAATATACTTCTTGTTGTTGCGTCTATTACTTACTCAGCGGGCAATGTAAACGTAAATGTACTGCCGTTGCCTTCGCCTTTTGATTCTGCCCAAATGCGTCCGCCGTGCGCTTCGACGAGGGCGCGCACAATGGTCAGACCGATCCCGCTCCCGCCGCCCACGCGGCGCGAACGCGATTTGTCGACGCGATAGAAACGGTCGAAGATATACGGCAAATGTTCGGACGAAATTCCAATGCCGGTATCTTGCACAGAGATTTGAACTTCGTGATGCATTGGTTTGGCGGCAACAACGATCTTTCCGCCCTCCGGTGTATATTGCACCGCGTTGCCCACGAGATTGATTAGGATTTGGACCGCGCGGTCTTCGTCTACAAGGATACGCGGAAGCTCAGGAGCCAGCTCAAAGTCTAGGGCGATGCGTTTGGATTCTGCCTGGGATGCGAGGCGCTTCGCTACGGTCTTCACCAGCGAAGAAATATCCACAGGTTGAATCTGCAACTCAAAAGCGCGGGCTTCGACGCGGCTCAGTTCCTGCAGATCATCCACCAGCCGGTTGAGTCGATCTGCCTCGGCATAAATTTGCTGATAGGTTTCATGCTGGGCGGGCAGAACGCCATCCATCAAACCTTCCATCGAACCCTTGATGGCGGTCAGCGGCGTGCGTAACTCGTGGCTGACATCTCCGATGAGCTGTCGGCGCATCGCCTCGACTTGATTTAATTTTTCCGCCATTTGATTGAAGCGCGCGGCAAGCTGTGCCAGTTCGTCCGAACCATTGACGTGAACGCGTTCCTCATAGTGTCCATCGGCAATGCGTTGTGCGGCAAGCGACATGGCGCGGATCGGCGCGCTCATACTGCGGATGAGAATCAAGCTTAACACAATCGCAACCAGCACTGCGGCGAGCGTGGCATACGTCAACGCCTCGTTGAAGCTGGCGCGAAAATCAACGTACACTTGAGACATCGGGCTGTTGGTTCCTCGCATCATGCCAAGTCCCAAGCCTATGCCTCCCATGTGACGATTGAAAACCGTCGGCAAAATAGATTCGCTGGCGACGATCAAAACCAGCATCCCCACCAGAATAATTGCCAGATAAGAAACAAAAAGTTTCGCACCCAAATGACGGCGAAAATAATGGATCATATTTCCTCGCTAAAGCGGTTCATCTTCAAAACGATAACCTACGCCGCGCACGGTGGTTATCAAATCGTCGCGGCCGAGTTTTTGCCGGATGTGACCGAGATGAACGTCCACCACGCGCATTTCGCCGAAGTATTCGCCTCCCCAGACATTTTCAAGCAATTGTTCGCGCGACAAGACACGTCCGTGATTTTCGGCAAGTGTGCACAAGAGTTCGAATTCAATGGAAGTTAATTCGACGGGATTCTCATCCACACGGACGGTATGCGCGCCTAAATCAATGCGGGCATGCTTGAAAGATAATACGCTTCGTTCTCCGGCCGCGCCTGTTCCTGTTTGGAGACGGCGCAACGCCGCCTTGACGCGCGCTACCAATTCGCGCGGGCTGAATGGTTTGGTCACGTAATCGTCTGCCCCGATAGATAATCCAACAATCTTATCGGTTTCTTCGGTGCGCGCTGTCAGCAGGATCACATACACTTCCGATTCGCGGCGTAAGCGTGAAAGCAGTTCAATGCCGTCAATGCCGGGGAGCATCACATCGAGGATCACGAGATCAGGCTTAAACGTGCGCGCCGCTTTGAGCCCGGCATTTCCGTCCGATGCGGTATACACTTCATAACCTTCTGTTTTGAGATATGCCGTTACCAGGTTGATGACAGAAGGTTCATCGTCAATAACCAAAATCTTTGTCATAGTGTGATTTTACCTATAAACCAGTAAAGCGGGCATAACAACTATGCCCGCTTTATTTTTCCTGGAATTACTGAACCTGGGCTTCTTCAATAAAGGCGCCGTGCCACGTATGCAGGAAAACCTGTCCGCTATAACCGTTGACGCTCAACATTCCCGCGACCTTGCCATCCTTTGAAAAGTCGAGAGTGTAGTAACCGTAGAATTGCATTGGGTCGGTAGCGGCGACCGCGCCTGGCTGATACTGATCAAGATAGCTTTGTGCAATCTTAGTGGCCTGATCTTTTGTTACAGGCATATTGGCAGAAGCGCTGGCGGGGTTAGTGTATTGATAATTCCAACCATTCATCATTCCATTGTGATTGAGACTGCCGTACTTGAGATTCCACATCATATTCGGGCCATATTCAGGATAGGCAATTTGCGATACAGGATCAACTAACAGTTCGAACGCGCCGATACCTGTGCTGGCTTCCTTGACCACAACGTAAGCATTGTTGTTGAAGATCATGATCTCGGCAATCTGCAAATCGGAGTTATTGAGATTTGCAAGATATTTCTTAGTTGCAGCTTTTGCCTGATCCGTGGTAAGCGGGGCAGAATTTGTATTGCTGTATGGGGCGCCACTCATCATGGTCCCGAAGCCGCCGCGGCCTCGATTGAAAGCGCCGGACATCATTCCTATGGGACTATAAGCTGTATTATTCCATCCATAAGCACCTGTCGTCCAATTGGTCCACAAAGTTATGGAGCGCGTATACATTGCGCCCGCGAAAAAGATTCCAATCGCCACTGCGAGAGCGGCTACGACAATCAAAATTATGTTAATGGTCTTGTTCATAGTTTATCTCCTATGGGTCATTGTGTAATTTAACGCTTAATATAGGAGTGTGCCATAAAGCGGTAATAAAGCATTTATAAAGATTTGGTAAAGAAAATCTCTGCGGGAGAAATTACTCGTTGGGTTTTAGATTCTTTTATTGACTGGCTGATTCACGGGCTATTTAACATGTATTTAACAATCATCAACTACAATAAGGAATAGTTTCCACCTATACCCAATGTAGACAGATAATTAATCGAGGAGTCAATGAAGACAATTACTTTGGAAGAACATTTTGTAAGCCCATCTTTTTTGAAAGGGCCGGGGAAGAATCTGACCGAACAGGCGAAGAATCGTGAAAGTTATATCGGCAAGCTGTTTGAACAATTATGTGATGTGAGTAATAAAAGAATCGCGGAGATGGATGCCGCAGGAATTGATGTGCAAGTCTTGTCGCTTAACTCTCCGGGCACGGAACAACTGAATGCCGAAGAAGCAAGAACGATTGCCAAAGAAACGAATGATTTTCTCGCGGACTCAGTACAAAGCCATCCGGGCCGTTTTGCCGGGTTTGCCGCGTTGCCGACTGCGGATCCAAAAGCCGCGGCAATCGAGTTGGAGCGCACGGCGCGGGATTATCATTTCAAGGGAGCCATCATCAATGGCCACATCCAAGGGCGTTATCTTGATAATGAATTCTTCTGGCCGATTTTTGAATCAGCTGAAGAGCTGGATGTTCCGATTTATATCCATCCCACAATACCCCCACAAGCAGTAATCGACGCTTACTACTCAGGCTTTGACCCTGCAATCACGAATATGCTGGCGGGCGCCGGTTGGGGCTGGCATATTGAAACAGCGGTTCATGTGATTCGCCTCATTCTTGGTGGTGTCTTCGATCAGTATCCCAGACTGCAAATTATCATTGGTCACATGGGCGAGACACTTCCTTTTATGTTGCAGAGACTTGATCGTATTATGAATACGGCGACGACCAAATTTAAGCGCCCGGTCAGCGCCTATATGCGGGAAAACATTCATTACACGTTTAGCGGATTCAACTATACTTCGACATTCCTCAATTTATTATTGGAAGTGGGTGTGGATCGGATTATGTTTTCAGCGGATTATCCTTACGCATCTATGGCGCAAGCAAGGGACTTTTTGAACAAACTGCCGGTCAGTACCGCCGATAAAGAGCGGATTGCACATGGTAATGCGGAGAGACTTTTGAAAATGTAGGTGTGATAGTTTATTAACGAAGGAACCCGGTCTCCGATGAATTGTGTTCGCCGAAAACCGGGTTCCTTCGTTAATGCTTGCTGTTACGTTCTGCGGTCCCGACGGGATTCGAACCCGCGATCTCGGCCTTGACAGGGCCGCATGTTTGGCCGCTACACCACGGGACCATTAG
>DATCTP010000263.1:0-7768 GCA_036567885.1 Anaerolineales bacterium
CATGGTGTTTGATTCAGTCAAAGGCGGAGCCGTGCTTTCAACGGAAGTGCTGATGTTTTATTTGGCTCATCGCCTCCAACCAAAGCGAATTTTGCTTGCCGGGCTTGAGGCGGCGGTCTGGGCTGATTTCCCGGCGCGCCAGCAAAAGGTCGAGAAAGTAACGCCTTTGTCATATAAAGAATTGGCGAATAAAGTCGGCGGTTCGCACGGCGTGGATGTCACGGGCGGAATGAAATCCAAAGTCGAAGAAATGCTGGCACTCGCGGAGCAAATCCAAAACTTGAATGTACAAATTTTTTCGGGTGAAGAGGCGGGAAATGTTCAAAGAGCCCTGACCGGTGAGATTCTAGGAACGATAATTGCGGGCGGTTAGTAATCCAAAAACGATGACGGACGGCTATTGTCAAAATCAAGAAAGTTTTTGATAATAAAGAAGAAACATGCAAAGGAGCAAATATGCCAACTAAAGTCAAAGCAAAAAAGTCTCTGAAAAAGAGACCGGTTGTCAAGAAAGTCATCAAGAAAGCCGCGGTAAAAAAGCCGGTGGTGAAAAAAAACGCCGCCACCACTTTTGTCCCGACCAAACTCAAAATGCGCCGGCCCGTTCCGTCGGATATTGAGATCGCGCAGGAAGCCAAACTAAAGCCGATCATGCAAGTGGCGGAAGAACTGGGCATCCGTCCCGATGAATTGGAACTGTACGGTCCCTACAAAGCCAAGGTCAAACTTGAAATTTTAGATCGTCTTGCAAAGCGTCCCAACGGCAAATATATTGATGTGACCGCCATCACGCCGACTCCGCTCGGCGAAGGCAAAACCACAACTACTGTTGGACTTTCGCAGGCGCTTGGCGCGCATCTCGGAAAGAAAGTCATCACCGCCATTCGTCAGCCGTCGCAAGGACCCACGTTCGGTATCAAAGGCGGTGCGGCAGGCGGCGGTTATTCGCAAGTCATTCCGATGGAAGATTTCAACTTGCATCTCACCGGCGACATCCATGCCATTACCGCCGCGCATAATCTGGTGGCGGCCGCGCTCGACGCGCGCGTCATGCATGAAACTCAACAGGACGATACCAAACTTTTCGACGCGCTTTGCCCGCCCGACAAAAAAGGCAATCGCAAATTCTCCCCCACGATGCTCCGCCGTCTCAAGAAACTCGGCATTCATAAAACCAATCCCGATGAACTCACGCCCGAGGAACGCAGTCGCTTCGCGCGTCTGGATATTGATTCGTCAACCATTACATGGCGGCGCGTCATTGACATCAACGACCGCATGTTGCGCGAGATCGAAGTCGGGTTGGGTCCTGATGAAAAAGGCTTTGAGCATCGCTCCGGTTATGACATTACCGTGGCCAGCGAAATCATGGCTGTGCTCGCGCTGACAACTGGCCTCGAAGATATGCGCGAGCGCTTTGGCAAGATGGTGGTCGCGACCAACAAGCGCGGCGAAGCTGTCACAGCGGAAGACCTCGGTGTCGCTGGAGCCGTGACCGTGTTGATGAAAGATGCGATCAAGCCGAACCTGATGCAAACCCTCGAGGGCACGCCCGCTTTCGTTCACGCGGGACCGTTCGCCAATATCGCGCACGGAAACAGTTCGATCCTCGCCGATAAGATCGCGCTCAAACTCGCGGATTATGTGGTCACCGAATCCGGCTTCGGCGCCGATATCGGCATGGAAAAATTCTTCGATATCAAGTGCCGCTACTCCGGTTTGATTCCGCAAGTGGTTGTGATGGTTGCAACCGTACGCGCACTAAAGATGCACGGCGGCGGACCAAAAGTCGTGGCGGGCAAACCGTTAGCTGCTGAATACACCGAAGAGAATCTTGATCTGCTTCGCAAGGGTCTTCCGAACCTCGAACGTCATATTCAAAATGCACGCAAGTATGGTGTGAACGTGGTTGTGGCAGTTAATTCATTTGCAACCGATACGCCCGCCGAAGTGGAATTGATCCGCAAGTCGGCGTTGGGATTCGGTGCGATGGATGCGATTGTCTCCACGCATTGGGCGGATGGCGGCAAGGGCGCGATCAAGCTGGCTGAGGCAGTAGTCAAAGCCGCGGAGAAAAAGAGCGATTTCAAGTTCCTGTATCCGCTCGAGAAATCCATTAAGGAAAAAATCGAAACCATCGCAAAGGAAATCTATCGCGCTGATGGCGTGGATTACAGCCCCGAAGCGGAAGAACAGATCGCGCGCTACACCCGTCTCGGCTTCGACAAACTTCCGATCTGCATGGCGAAGACACATCTCTCCTTCACGACGGATGTCAGCATCAAAGGTGCGCCGACCGGCTTCCGCATTACGGTGCGCGAAGTACGCGCATCGGTGGGCGCAGGATTCTTGTATCCGTTGCTCGGCAAGATGAGTACCATGCCCGGCTTGCCGACACGTCCGGTGTTCTATGATGTGGATTTGGATTTGAAGACCGGAAAGGTGATGGGATTGTTCTAAAACATCCGATGTCATTGCGAGACCCCGAAGGGGTCGTGGCAATCTCAACTAACTTGCAAACAGGAGATTGCCACGCTACGCTCGCAATGACACGTCAAAAGCAAAGGCTGGAAGGAAATTCCTTCCAGCCTTTGCTTTTGACGTTATGGCGCTTGAACGTAATAAACTCCGCCAGTCTTGCCCTGATAAATCGCCTTCACGTTTGCAATCGCAGAAAGATCGTCGGGGCTTGCAATATTGTGATATTGATTCGGCTCATACCAAATGATGTACCCGCTTTGCGGGGGCCAATTCGGATCATTTTGTTTGAGAGACGCGGCGCGCTCACTCGCCGACAGTTTCGGATTCACAAACGGCAACTCCGTAACCGGATGTCCGTGAAAAAGAAACCAAACGATATTCACATAATTGGTATAAAGCATCGTCGATGAATCATTCGCTAATATCTTTTGACCTTCAACGGTCACAACACGGGTTCGGAAATCCACGGAGTTGGCAATGTTGTAATTACTGGGTTCACCGACAACCCACGCGTCGCGCAAATATCCCTGCATACTGTAGACCGGATAAACAAAATAAAGCAGAGCCAAAAGAGTCGAAGCGTAACGAACCAGCGGTTTTGTGAAATTGAAATGACGGAATACCAATTGATCCACGGTAATATAAAGCAAAATCAAAACCAGCGGCAGGATGATGACGTAATAGCGATCCGATGTCAGGTCAAGATGATCGGCGGTGACCACGGTAAACGCCAGCGTAAAGAAATAAACTACTGAAAAAATCATCGCGGGCCAAACATAACCGTTCATCAAGGCTCTCAGCCAATTCATCCAATCGACGCGTTTATTGATGACGATCAAGAGCAGCACAAACGCACCGATCAGAATCCACGGACGCGTCATCAATTGATCGAGCGGCGGCGTGAGCGGCATGAACCACCACAAAATTTTGGTCAGCGAGAGGTTGATATTCTCAAGCGGATACATCGCTCCAAAATTACGCGGACCAAACAATCCGCCGCTGAGCGGAAGGTTATGGAATACGCCCCACAACGCGATCGGCAGAGTCGCAACCAGCGCGGGAAGAGTCAATCGAGGCAATCCCCGCCAGCCGTCCTTGAAAAGAACGGCGAGTCCAGCAACACCGATCAAAATCACGCCGAGGTAACGTTGCAGAGTTGCCAATCCCGCTGAGATAAACATCAGCCATAACATCGAACGCGAATCATCCTGCCAATAGCGCGCCGCCGCAAAAAAGAAAATCAGCATGAACGTAATGAACAACGGTTCGGATGCAACGTTGGCATAAATGCGAAGCGTGGAACGTGAAAACAGCAAAGCCAGCGCGCCAATGATTGCGTAAATAGATTTCTCTTTGAAGATCAAATAAAATAACCAGCCGCACAACCAAAGATTGAGCGGATAAAGAATCACGTTCAAAATCCATCCGACTTGGAACGCGCTGAGCTTTGTGAGCCAACTCAACGCGGCTAATAGCAACGGATAAAGCGGCGGCCACAACACAAACGGTCCGCCAAGCATATCTACAAACCCTTTGCCCTGCAAAAGGCTTTCGGCTGTGGCAAGGTTGCGCGCCGCGTCGGATGAAACGCCCGCGCCGTATTGATGCGTGACCGCCAAAACGAACGCCAATCCCACCAACGAAAGAAGCGTGAGGATAATTTTGAATTTGGATTCTTCGGAAAGGTTTTTAAGCATACGGGCATTATAATGGATAGCATGATCGAATTAAATTTTCTTTCCATTCATGAAGCCTTGCAACAAATGCAGGATGGAACGCTCCCGCCTCAAGATTTGACCGAAGCCTGCTTCCGTCAAATCCAGCGAATCAACCCGAAGCTCAACGCGTTCGTCACGGTATGCGATGTCACTGCGAGCGAAAAGGAGATTGCTTCGCCGCATCCTTCGACAAGCTCAGGATCGCGGCACGCCATGACTTTAGAAAATATTCCTTTTGCCATCAAAGATTTATTTGAAACCAAAGGAGTCAGAACTACCGCCGGTTCGCTATTTTTCAAAGATTACATTCCCAGCGAAGACGCGGCGGTGATTCAAAAGCTCAAATCCGCAGGCGCAGTCATCATGGGCAAAACCAACACACACGAGATTGCCCTCGGCGTGACAACGGTCAATCCGCATTTCGGCACAACGCATAATCCTTGGGATGCCACGCGCATCCCCGGCGGCTCATCGGGCGGAAGCGCGGTGGCAGTTGCAACAGGAATGGCGTTAGCCGCGCTCGGCACCGATACCGGCGGCTCGATCAGAATCCCATCATCCTTATGCGGCGTAGTCGGACTCAAACCCACCTACGGACGCGTCAGTTTGCGCGGGGTGTTTCCGCTTTCGTGGAATCTCGATCACGTCGGGCCCATCACGCGCACGGTCAAGGATGCCGCGCTGGTTCTGCAACTCATCGCCGGATACGATCCGCAGGACCCGGCATCCATCAATATGTTATTGGGCGATTACCTCAATCATCTCGAAGATAAGATCAAAGGCAAAAAGTTCGCCCTGGCGGTTGGCGCATACGTCGAAGAGTCGGATGCGGAAGTAATAGCCGCTGTGAATGAAGCGACAAAAGTCTTTGCATCCTTCGGAGCAAAAGTTGAAAAAGTCGAAATGGATTTCTTGCGCGAAGCCGCGCTTGCCAACTCCTTGATGACTCAGGCAGATGGCGCGGCATACCACCGCGAGCGGTTAGCGCAGAATCCCGAACAGTTCGGCGCGGACATTCGTCAGCGTTTGGAAATAGGACGGGCATTTACCTCCACGGAATATTCGCTGGCGCGGCGCACACAAACCGAGATGAAACATCGCTTCATTCAGTTTTTTGAGAAATATGATTTCCTCCTGCTCCCCGCCACGCCGATCACAGCGCCGTTGATCGAAGGTAACGACGCCCTGGAACAAGCGCGTCGTCTGACGCGCTTCACTGCGCCGTTCAACCTGACCGGCTTGCCTGCAATTTCCATCCCGTGCGGATTCAGCCGAGACGGTTTGCCGATCGGATTGCAAATCGTCGCGAAGGCGTGGAATGAAGCGGGCGTTTTACGCGCCGCGCACGCTTACGAACGCGAAACCGATTGGGGGACACGCCGCCCGCCAATCGTCAAAGAGTGAAACAAATAGTCTCCATCGTGCGATGGAGGCTATTCTCTATATCAAGGTCTGGCAGACTGACAAACAGCCGGTGAAGTTTTTTCGTTCCAGAAACATGCACTTCGAATACAAATCGCCTTGCCCTTGCTTGTAAATTGAGCGCATGGATCGATGGCCGTTCCGCATTGCACGGTATTCACCTGCACGGAGACGCAACTATTACTGCTCACGTTGACCTGCGAAGGCAGGCATGTTTTCTGGGTGGAATCAAATGTAAATCCAAGCGGACAACCCGGATAAGTTCCGCCGGTTTTCGCCTGGCAACATTGATACGTGGAATTATAGGAATATCCCGAAGCACAACCTTGATAATTCTTGGTCGCCAGATCGGGATTATCAATTCCATACGGCGCATCTGCCTGACCGGTAGCGGAGACACACGCCCCATATTGCGAATCAAAATACAAACCGGCGGGGCATTGACCATTTTGATTCTGTCCGATCACGCAAATTTTCTGCCCGCCGCGATCGATCAGGTTATATCCTTGCGGACAACCCGCCACTCCGGGTTGACCCGTGATGGGTGTATAGATACAGGCATTGGTTGAGGTATCGAGGTTATAGCCGGGGTCACAGGCCGCCGATGCGCCCGCTGAATTCGACGATGCATTACACGCTGTATTGCAGATTGATATATTCGCCGAAGAATTGGACGGACCGGTACAGGTCAATGTTCGTTGACCGTTAACCACAGCATCTTCACAGCTAAAGTCCTTCGATTGCACCTGATACGTGGCACCTTGAGGCAGATTTACCGTGGCATAGCTATTTGGGCCCTGACAATAATTTCCGCCCACTTGCGCATTCGGCAGGGAACAAGTTGCATTCTGGGTCTGCGTTCCGCCAATGGGAAGATAGGATGCGCTTTGGCAATACGGCGCAAAAGCTGGGGGCTGAGTCACCACGCAACGGAATCCCAAATCATAGTTATGATAATCCGGCAGTGAGGGATGGCGGATCGCAGAAAGCAATTGAGACACATCCGTCTCGAAACTACTGCCGCGGATCACGCGATGATCGCCGGTGGAAGGACCGGTGGGATTGGAAGAAGGTGCGGTGGAATAATAGTTTGGATCGTAATAATCGTTGACCCATTCATAAACGTTGCCCTCCATATCCAGCAAACCATACGAACTCTTGCCATCCGGATAACTATTGACAGTACTGGTATGTCCTCCACACGTCAGAAAGTTGGCGAGACTGCACTTGGGAGAATTGTTGCCCCATGGATATTTGTTCCCGCTCTGACCGCGAGCGGCTTTTTCCCATTGAGCCTCGCTCGGCAACTGACCGCCGATCCACTGACAATACTTATTCGCCGCGTCCCAGGTGATGCCGACTACAGGATAATCTCCGAATGCCGCGGCAGTCAAGGGCGCCGCGCCGACTTCCTGTACTGGCGCGCTACAGTTCCCACTTGCCACGCATTGAGCATATGTTTTGTTCGTGACCTCGGTTTGTTGAATCCAATAAGCGTCGAGCGTAACAGTTTTGGTCGGAGCGTCGCCATAACCAAGTCCCATAATGAACTCGCCGGATGGGATATAAACCAACACACTGCCATCCATCCATGTCATCGTGGTTCCAGCGGATGGTCCGGCAAGCGAAACCGGCGCAAGTGTGGGCGCGCTGGTTGCAGGCACAGACGTGGCTGTTGGCTGGGATGTAGGCGGCAACGCAGAAGCAGTCGAAGTGGGAGCCGGAGTTGAGGTCGAAGCGGGCGCGCAAGCCGTCACCAGAATCGTCATCAACAAAATCCAAATCAATCGTTTCATTCGGTTCTCCTATTCATAAAGAGAATTATACCTTTTTCGCCGCTTCGTCCAATGAGGCTGATTCACTGCATGGGAATGAAATGATATTAATGTGTTGGGCATTTAAATCCAGTAGGCAGGCAGGTGCAAAGCGTACGGCAGAATGAATCAAAAGACTGGCCGCAAATAATCGAATTCAATTTGCAAGTATCGGTGTTTTGTATCGAGCAAGCCTTCGACGGATCGATCAGCGCGCTTTGCTGGGCAACGCTATTCGGGACCGAATCCGGTAGGCAGATATAATGTTTGGGCGTATCTTCGGTAAACGATGTCCCCGCCGGGCAAACGGGATAACTCACACCCGTTCCGGGT
>DATCTP010000264.1:0-5543 GCA_036567885.1 Anaerolineales bacterium
GGATCGCTTTTGTTTTTCCGCGCTAGTGATTATTTGCGACCGTCACTTGGATCGTGGCGGTATCCACAATTTGATCAGTGCGGACGACTTGCAGTTGCACGGCATACAAGCCGCTCAAACCGGTGGTGTCCCAATTGGCGAGAACGCCATCGTTAACCGGCGTAGTTGAGTCGCTTCCGACTTGGATCCAATTTTGCGGATCGATTCCCTGTCCAACCAACACGCGATAACGATCAAAGTTTGCACCGGCGGCCGTGCCTTTGATTAGTACTTTGCCGGTTACGTCGGCGAACAACGCAGGCGCGCTGAGATTTACATCGGGATTGATCTGCAATGGCTGGATGGCATCATACGATGTGGGCGCAATCGGCACGTTGGCAGATTTTGCCCAGGCTTGCGCTTCGGGCGGGATCATCATGAACACTTTGTTTTCCACCAGCTGCGGCGGCGTGAAGACGGTGGCGAGATATCCGGTCTCAAGATTCACTGTAAAGCTTTGATATAAATTGTCCAATTGAACCGGCTCGTTGCCGTTCAAGAACACTTCGCTGACAATGGATGGACAATCTTTGGTGGGCAATAAGCCGGATGGATCGCAGACATTCATGGTTGTGATGCCGGCTGGGATAGACCAACCTTGCGCTGGAAGCGATTGAGAAGCAGATTGCATCAACGCGCTCCAAAGATCAACGGTAAGCTGCGGCGAAAGGCGCGGCGCATCCAACGTGTGAGTCGCGGTCCACACCGCGACCAAGCGCGCCGGGGAGTAACCCACCGTCCAAAGATCGTGACCATCGGAAGTCTGCCCATATTTCATCGCCGCGGTCTGTCCGATCTCGGATGAGTTCGGATGACCGAGGCTGGGCCAGCGCGCGCTTTCGTCGCTCAGGATGTTGTTGATAAGATACGCCAACTGCGGTGTGGTCACCGGCTGGGCTTGCGGGTTGCTTTGGTCCAGCCAAACAGAATGATCCAGCCCTTCGACGCGCAAGACCGTTATCAGCGCGGGTTGACCGTACCGCACGCCTTGCGCGGCAAAGATGTCATACGCCGAAGCCATATCGAGCAAAGAAAAACTATTGCCATCGAGTCCAAAAGAAGTTTCGGTGCGATGAATGGCATCGCTCCCCATTTGATCCGCAATGGCGGCTGCGGGCACAAGATAATCGTTGACCAGCGCGAGGCGGGCGCGCACCGGACCGTGAAATTGTCCATCGGGATTTTGTGCGTTACTGGTGGACGGAATATCCCAAACGAGAGAAGCCGGACTCATGCCGCGCGTGAACGCCGTTAAATAGACAAACGGTTCCATAAGCGACCCGGGATCGTGCGCCGTTAAATAAGCCGTTTCATTGCCTCGAAGCGTTTCGCCCACCGCCGCCAGGATTTGACCCGACTCCGGATCGGTAACGAGCGCGCTGGCAGATGGCTCGGAAAGAGTCGTTCCGGGCGGCAGGGATGGAAGCAGTTGTGTCGCGTTGCAGGGCGCGGTCGGATCGGGCGTGTTCGCCAAGCGATGGACATAGACCAGCGTGACGCAGGATGCCTGATTTTGCAGATCGTAATCGAGCGTTGTGATGATGTTCAAACCGCCGCGCTCGATCCGTTCGCGTGTGAACTGCCGGTCCAGTTCATTGATGGCAAGATTGATAAAGGCCGGAGCAAACGTATTCTTCGATTCAGGAATCGGCAGATTCGGAATGGAGAATGAAGCGAGAATGGTTGCCGTATCTGCATCGGAAAGCAGCTTAAGCGCTTGCAATGCTTTGATGGTTTCTTCGCCGCGTTGCATGGCAAGATCGCGCGCATCGAACGGATTCAAACTCGGCGATTGACTCAGCGCGGCAAGCACCGCCGATTCTGAAGGCGTCAATGCGAAAGCCGATGTGCCGAAATAATATTCGGATGCCGCGTCGGCGCCAAAGGCGTAATGACCGTAATCCGCGGAATTCAAATACCACTCGAGGATTTGACTGCGTCCGTATTTGGCGGTGATCTGCGCGGCGAGAATCCGCTCGCGGATGGCGCGTTGAAGCGTGGACGGTTCGTTGTACAGCAATAAATCGGAGACAAGTTTTTGTGCGATGGTCGGATGAAGATCGGGATTCTGCAAACCGGCAAGCGTATATCCGGGGCTCGTCCAAAAATCGGGCTGGGCAACTGCCACCGTAGCCGCCGCGAGAAAGTCGGGGAGATGCTGTGGGTTTTGCGGGTTGAGCGGAAGATAACGGCGCGGAGAATCGGTGGGTGCAAATGTCGTCAGAAGATGCTGACCGGTGCGGTCATAAACGCGCGTCGGTTGAAGCAAAAGTCCGTCCGGAGGATTCAAGAGCGCGGGAAGAATTTCAACATTGGGAAGATTGTTGGTGAGGTTGGCGTAAGCCAGCGCCGCGAATAAAATCGTCAACGCCAGCAGGAATGAAATGATCATGCCAAGTCCAATGCCGCCCATTCGGAGACGCGTGGAGCGGACGCGGCGTTCATCGGCGCGGCGGGCGCGTCGGCGCTGGACAATGGGTTGAGTTTGCGGCATAAGGGAATTAAACCACGAAAGCGGAAAGATAGATAATGTTGTTATCGAAGATAATCCACAGATTTCACAGATTACGCAGACAAGTGAATTTAAAAGGAACTCCGCGAAAATCGGCGTAATCTGTGGATAAGAAGGTCCGATCAATCTTTCAATAAATCCCCCAGCCATTCCATGACGCCGGGTTTATCGGACTTGATTGCAATGTCGCTTTGCACCGTTTCATTTTGTCCGCTGATCAAAACAAGATGGCTTCTATTCTCCAGCCACAGTTCAGTCATCCAAACAGGGAGCAGGTTTAACCGAAACGAATCGACGGTCATGTTTGCAGATGAAGTGGAAATCAATCGAGTGAGTCCGGCTTTCATCGGCAAGTCGCGTTTCGTCAAAGTCAATGCCTGACTGCGCGCATCCAGTGATGAGTCTGCCATCGGAATATCATAAAGTTCTGCAGGCCAATCAGCCAAATAACGCGGGTTATATGGTTGAATGGCTTTCAAATCAAAGGTCGGGATGAGCCGCACGAACGGCGCCGAACATTTCCGGCTGGCGGGAATCGGAAAGTCATGGATCAACAACGGATAGTTATCGTGGACTTGAATCATTTTGGGCTGTTTGCGCCCGAAACCAATGTCACTTTCATCAACCATCTCGCCCGTATAATTAATCTCGCCGCCGAGGTCGAATGTCCACAGCGGAAGATACATCCCACGCGGCAGATCCACCTTTTTCTCCGGTTTGATCTGGTTTCCTTCGACCCAGTTGATGAGCAATTGAACGGCACGTTTTTGATCGAAAGCAAACGGGATGATCCCATCCGGTGCGATCAGGTCTTTTGATTTTTCCAAATTGACCACATGCGGCGAACCGCAATACACACACACGGCGGAAAGTTGATCCGGCGGCAGGATAAATTCCGCGCCGCATCCCTGACATTGAAAAATCTGTTCCGCCAGCGGTTTATCATGTCCGCGCGCGGTGGCCATGGCAACGATAAAATCCTCCTGCTTGGTTGTAGCTTGGGTGTGGAGTGATTGGTTGCGCGAACAATACTCACAAACCAGCGATTGACCATCAGGCGCGAACGTCATGCGTCCGCCGCATTTTGGACAAACGAATCTCTGCGCGTCCGCCTGCGACAAATGAGCGGGCGCGGCCGGCAACGCATCGGGATCAATGATCTCGTCCGGTTTGATCTTGCCGTCGAGAATCGCAAGCGCGCGGCGGGCGCGGGCATGTTGCAAATCGTTGGACAAACAATTTTCCAGCGCCTTGCGTTTCTCCACCGGATCATCTACAACTTGACTCATCCAATACCAGGCTTCGGCCATCACATCATGGTCGCTGCTCAAGTATGTGGCGCGGTCGAAATAACGGCGCGCTGAATCCTTGTTGCCTGCCTTGGCTTCGATGATGCCGTTTTTCAAAAGGTCTTTGCCGTAATCATCAGCGAAGTGAGCGTCGGATAAAGCCCCGCCGTAATTCACGTTCATTGTGATTTCTTTCGGACAATGGCGTCAGTCATCTTGGCGATGCGCGCCATATATTCCACATCATGCACACGGACAATATCCGCGCCGCGCGCAATGCCAATCGCAATGGCGGCGGCGGTGCCTTCCAATCGCTGGTCGGGCGGTAAATCCAATGTGTAACCAATAAATGATTTACGCGACGGTCCCAGCAAAACCGGGAATCCCAGCGCGCGGATTTCGTCGAGGCGGTTGATCAGCTCGAGGTTTTGTTCCACTTTTTTGCCGAATCCAATTCCCGGGTCGAGAATGATGCGATCATCAGAAATGCCTGCTTCGTGCGCCAGCGTTACGCTTTCCATTAATTCACGCTTCACATCTTCGATCAAGTTTTTATATTCTGCACCAATGTACGCATTGCCCAACTGTGCGCGCACTTCCACGCTGGCGGGGTTGCTTCGGTTGTGCATCAAGATGACCGGGCAATTAAATTTGGCGGCGACATGTTTCAACTCGGGGTCTGCGCGCAACGCCCACACATCATTGACGATATGTGCGCCTACGCTCAATGCTTCTTCGGCGATGATTGCCTTGTAGGTGTCAATTGAAATCAATGTATCGGGGAATTCTTTTGCGATGGCTTTGATAACCGGGATGACGCGCCGCCGCTCTTCCTCGACTTCAATCGGCTGCGAACCCGGCCGGGTTGATTCTCCGCCGATGTCTAATACCGTTGCCCCCGCGCTGACGAAGCGCTGTGCGAGTTCAAGAGAGCGAAGAACACCCCCCTCTTTCTCTTCCCCCATTTCAATGAAATGGGGGAAGACGGAGGGGGATAGAAGTCCATCGCCTGAAAAACTATCGGGCGTGACGTTGAGGATGCCCATCACATAGGTGCGGCTTCCCCAAGCGAAAATATGATTGCCGATTTGCAGTGGCTTCATGCAATCTGGTCGAGCGGACGCGCCAGCCATGCTTCAGCTTCGTTGATGTTGACGAAGATCTTCAGGGCCGCGGCGGTTTCGGGCAGGACGAGGGATGCAATCGTGCGGACAGCGGCGGCGGCCTTTTCATCCGCAACGACCACCGCCAGACGAATATTGCGCGCCGATGGATCGCTGTTCACTTCCACTGCTGTGCGGATGGCTTTTTCCGAAATATCTTTGACAGCTCTCAGATCGTAGAGATTGCGCGTCAAGCGGTCGGAGCCGAGCAGATGCTCCAGAGCGAAATCATGCCATTCGCGGATCGTCGCCTCGGATAAATCGCTGAAGGTAAGCGTCATCCCGCCATCGGCGCGGCGGACGACATTCAAGCCTACGCCCGGTTTAGCTTTCCAATTGAGAGGTTTGAGATCATTCATGAGTGCCTCCAAGATATCCATTTTACCCGAACATTCATTTACGGAGAATCGCTCAGCATGAGTCGATCCCAAATATAACGTCCCATATCTTCCCAATAGGTTTGCCAACTCACAGTTTGCGCGCTGTTGGCGGAGGACCAAATCGGCGTTGGAGGCATCGTCAGCGGGCTGACCCGCCCCG
>DATCTP010000265.1:0-2115 GCA_036567885.1 Anaerolineales bacterium
GGAGTTCTTTGTTTCATACGGGAATTGCCTCGCGTAAAATCTGCTCTCCAATTTTGGGCTTGAGAGAATCTTTCATTACTAGGTCCACTTTAACGCCCAACAGATCGGACAAATAATTTTCAATTGCAATGAAGGTCAGCAAACTTGGCGCTTCCTTGAATGTGACTAGAAGATCCAGATCGCTATCCTGCTTCTGTTCCGCGCGGACATACGATCCGAACACTTCCAGCCTTTCCACGCCATAACGCTCCGCGAGTAGTGGAACCTGCTGGTGGAGGGTTTCAAGGAATTTATTCAAGGAGCGTGTGCGTACCATAACTAAATTATACAACACAAAACATCGAGTAAAATCATCTCACTATGCCCTCTGATACTCAAGTCATTTACTCCATGAACAAAGTGGGGAAGGTTGTCCCGCCCAACAAACAAATCCTGCGCGACATCTCGCTCGGCTTCTATTACGGCGCCAAGATCGGCGTGCTGGGTCTCAACGGCGCGGGCAAGTCCACGCTGCTGCGCATCATGGCGGGCGTGGATAACGACTATATCGGCGAGATCGCCATGAGCAAAGGGTACACCGTCGGCTTGCTGGAGCAGGAGCCGAAGCTCGATGAAACGAAAACCGTGATCGAGGTGGTCAAAGAGTCCGTGCAGCCCATTGTCGAAATGCTGAAACGCTTCGATGAAGTCAACGCCAAATTTGCCGAACCCGATGCCGACTTCGATGCGCTGGTGGCGGAGCAATCGAAATTGCAGGAGCAACTTGATAAGGTGGATGCGTGGAATCTCGATTCGCATCTTGATCTCGCCATGGACGCCTTGCGTTGTCCATCTGCGGATACACCGATCAAAGTTTGTTCCGGCGGAGAACGCCGCCGCGTCGCGCTGACCCGCTTACTGCTCACTGAACCCGATATTCTTCTGCTCGATGAGCCGACCAATCATCTCGATGCTGAATCCGTGGCGTGGCTCGAACATCATCTGCGCGAATATAAAGGCACGGTCATTGCCGTGACGCATGACCGTTATTTTCTGGATAACGTAGCGGGTTGGATTCTCGAATTGGATCGCGGCTACGGCATTCCATGGAAAGGCAATTACTCTTTATGGCTAGCGCAAAAGAAAGAAGTGCTCGCTCAAGAAGAGAAGTCTGAATCCAAGCGGCAGAAGACTCTCGAACGCGAATTGGAATGGATCAGCATGTCGCCCAAAGCACGTCAAGCCAAAGGCAAGGCGCGCATCACCGCCTATGAAAAATTATTGAGCCAGGAATTTGAACAATATCGCGGCGAACAGGAAATTTATATTCCGCCCGGTCCGCGGCTGGGCGATATTGTCATAAACTTGGAACATGTCAATAAATCCTATGGCGATCATTTGTTGATGGATGATTTGAGCGTCAACATTCCGCCCGGTTCCATTCTGGGCATCATCGGTCCGAACGGCGCTGGAAAAACTACGTTGCTCAAGATGATCACCGAACAGGAAAAACCGGATGGCGGCTCGATCAAAATCGGCGAGACCGTCAAGATGGCTTATTCCGATCAACTGCGTCCGCTGGATGGTGAGAAAACGGTTTGGGAGGAAATCTCCGGCGGCGAAGATACGATCACACTCGGCGCGCGCAAGATGAATTCACGCGCGTATGTGGCTTCATTTAATTTTCTCGGCACCGATCAGCAAAAGCAGATCAAGGTGTTATCGGGCGGGGAGCGCAATCGCGTGCATCTGGCAAAGACTTTAACCAGCGGCGCGAATGTGATCCTGCTCGATGAGCCGACCAATGATCTGGATGTGAACACGCTGCGGGCGCTGGAAGAGGCGCTTGAAAATTTTGCAGGCTGCGCGGTCGTCGTGAGTCATGACCGCTGGTTTCTGGATCGCATCGCCACGCACATCCTCGCCTTTGAAGATGACGGCAGTGTCCATTTCTTCTATGGCAACTGGTCGGAATACGATGAGGACCGCCGTAAGCGGTTGGGCAAGGATGCCGAAACTCCGCATCGTTTGATCTATCGCACGCTAAAAAGATAGCATGTTTTGCGAGTGAGGCTGAAATACCACGGTGCGATTTCCAATTTGAATCAAAGATGAGATTGCCACGCGGCGCCAAAG
>DATCTP010000266.1:0-5787 GCA_036567885.1 Anaerolineales bacterium
GCAAAGAGCTTGATAACAAACAAGAAGATGAATAAAACGGTGCCCCATGGACTTTAAAGATTACTACGAAATATTGGGCGTTGCGCCAAATGCCGATAAGAAAGTTATCCAGCAGACCTTCCGCCAGTTAGCCCGCAAACATCACCCAGATGTAAACCCAGGTAATAAAGACGCAGAAGAGAAATTCAAGACGATCAACGAGGCATACCAAGTTCTATCGGATGCCAAACAACGCAAGAAGTATGACGAGTTGCGAGCGCAATACCAGCAATGGCAACAGACCGGCGGTCCTCAGCAGGATTTCGACTGGCAAAACTGGTCAGCTCAACCTAATCAAGGCGCGCATGTTCAATACGCCAGCCCTGAAGACCTGGAGGATCTCTTCGGAAACGATTCACCATATTCCGATTTCTTTACCAATATCTTTGGCCAGGCGCGCAAGAGTGGCAGAGGTACTTCGTCCGGCCCGCGCCGGGGACGGGATGTGGAATACAAAGTCGATCTGACCTTGGAAGATGCTTTTCATGGTGCAGAGCGCCTGTTGGAAATCGATCGGCGCCACATCAAAGCCGGTATTCCGGCGGGTGTGCGCACCGGTTCACGAGTTCGCCTTGCAGGGCAGGCGGAGCCGGGTCAAAACGGCGGCTCGGCCGGAGATCTGTATTTGATCATTCAGATCCTCCCCAACGAAACATTCGAGCGCGAAGGAGATGATTTGCACATGGATGTGCAACTTGATATCTTTACCGCTATTGCAGGAGGCAAAGTCAGTATCCCTGCCCTGGAGCGACCTCTAACCCTGACGATCCCGCCTCGCACCAATGCCAACCAGACTTTCCGCTTACGAGGCAAAGGCATGCCTCATTCAGGCGATCCCAAAACGCGCGGCGATATGTTCGCCCGCGTCAAATTGGTATTGCCCAACGCGTTGACTGATCAGGAAGTCAACAGTATCAACGCGTTGGCTTCTGCCCGCCAAAAACATGCTGAGTCAAATGAGGTCAAATCATGATCCCCGAAAATCATTCTTCAAAAAAATATTGGTATGGTCCATATGAAGGTTATGAATCGCGCAGTCAACATCGTCTAAAAAAAGATTTGGGAGTCAACGAGGCTGCGGCTGAAACGATCCTGCATCTGCGCAGTCAGGTGATCGAATTACAGTCTCGTGTTCGTCAGTTGGAAGCCGAGTTAACCGCCCAGGTTGCCAGCCAGCATTTGCGTCTGGTCCGTTACCGTGAAGCCTATTATGAAGCCACCTGGATCGAACTTGAAATTCAGGAATGATATTCGGAGAGTTCCATGAACCTCGATAAATACACACAAAAATCCCAGGAAGCCATACTCGCTGCCCAGCGACTGGCTCAGGAATATCAGCATCAATCTGTTGAACCCATCCACTTACTATTGGCGCTCGTTCAACAGGAGGATGGGATCGTGCGGGCGATCATCACCAAGGCGTCCGGTGGGACGCAGGCTATCCAGCAGGAACTGACCAATGAGCTTAATAAAAGGCCAAAGATTCAGGGTGCTAATTTGGATATTAGCCTATCCAGCCAGACCGGGGATGTTCTTTCTGCTGCCGAGCGCTACGCCAAAGGCATGCAGGATGATTACGTCTCCACCGAGCATTTGCTGTTAGGTCTGGCGGACAGCAATGAAAGCAAACGCCTGACTCAATTCGGACTGACCAAAGACGCGATCCTGTCTGCGCTGAAACAAGTGCGTGGCTCTCAACGTGTCACTTCGCAGAATCCCGAAGGAACTTTTCAATCGCTGGAAAAATACGGCCGCGACCTGACCGCCATGGCGCGTCAGGGCAAACTTGATCCGGTCATTGGACGCGACGAAGAAATCCGCCGCACGATTCAAATCTTATCCCGCCGCACCAAGAACAATCCCGCGCTGATTGGTGAACCTGGCGTCGGCAAGACTGCCATCGTCGAAGGGCTGGCGCAACGCATTATTAATGGGGATGTCCCCGAAGGACTCAAACACAAGCGCCTTGTCCAATTGGATATGGGCGCACTGGTAGCAGGCGCAAAATATCGCGGCGAATTTGAAGAACGCTTGAAAGCTGTCTTGAAAGAGATCACAGATTCGGATGGGGAAATCATTTTGTTTCTGGATGAAATGCACACGGTCGTTGGCGCGGGCGCGGCTGAAGGCGCGATGGATGCCAGCAACATGCTCAAGCCGATGCTGGCGCGCGGCGAACTCCATCTGATCGGCGCGACCACGCTCGACGAGTATCACAAACATATCGAGAAAGATCCCGCCTTGGAACGTCGCTTCCAGCCAGTGGTGGTGGAAGAGCCGACAGTCGAAGACACGGTCAGCATTTTGCGCGGACTCAAGGAACGCTACGAAGTCCATCATGGTGTGCGGATCACGGATGCGGCGGTTCTTGCCGCCGCAACGCTTTCACAGCGTTACATCAGCGACCGCTTCCTGCCCGACAAAGCCATTGACCTGATCGACGAAGCTGCCGCCCGTCTGCGCACTGAGATCGATTCCAAGCCTCAGGCGTTGGATACGGTTGACCGTCAAGTGATGCAACTGGAAATTGAACGTCAGGCACTTAAGAAGGAAAAGGATAAAGCATCAAAAGAACGGCTTGGCAACATCGAAAAAGAACTGGCGAACTTGAAGGAAAAGTCTCACGAACTTCAAGCGCACTGGCAAACTGAGAAGCAAGCCATCGCCGAACTGCGGACAACCAAAGAGAAGATCGAGCAAACTCGTCAGGAGATCGAACGTTCCGAACGGCAGTCTGATTTAGAAAAGGTCGCCCGCTTGCGCTATGGGACTCTGCCCGAGTTGGAAAAGAAATTCGCAGATGGGGAAAGGCGCATGAAAGAGGTTCAAGCTCAGGGCGGGGCATTGCTCAAAGAGGAAGTGGACGCCGAAGAGATTGCCCAAATCGTCTCGCGTTGGACTCATATTCCGATTGCGAAATTGCTCGAAGGCGAAACACAGAAACTCCTGCACATGGAAGGCCGCCTGCGTGAAAGAGTCGTCGGGCAAGAGGACGCGCTGAAAGCTGTCTCGAATGCGTTGCGACGCGCGCGGGCCGGTCTGCAAGATTCGAATCGTCCGCTGGGTTCGTTTATTTTCCTCGGACCAACCGGCGTCGGCAAGACAGAATTGGCGCGCGCGCTGGCTGAATTCATGTTCGATGACGAGCACGCCATGATCCGCATTGACATGAGCGAATATCAGGAGAAGCACACCGTCAGTCGTTTGATCGGCGCGCCGCCCGGATACATCGGCTACGAAGAAGGCGGACAATTGACCGAGTTGGTTCGTCGCCGTCCGTACAGTGTGGTGCTATTTGATGAAATCGAAAAGGCGCACGCGGATGTCTTCAACGTGCTGTTGCAATTGCTGGATGATGGCCGCCTGACGGATGGTCAAGGGCGCACTGTGGACTTTCGCAACACGCTGGTGGTGATGACTTCCAATTTAGGCGGTGAGTTGTGGATGGGTGGAAAGGCGGCTCATGTGACGCGCGATGCGATCACGCAAGTTTTGCAGGCGCATTTCAAACCTGAATTCCTGAACCGCATTGATGAGATCATCATCTTCCATGCGCTCAGCCGCGAAGATTTGGTGCATGTGGTGGAGATTCAACTACGGCATGTTTCTGCGTTGTTGGCGGAGCGCGGCTATCGACTGGAGATCAGCCCAGATGCACGCGCCTATCTGGCTGAGGTCGGCTACGATGCGGATTATGGCGCACGTCCGCTCAAACGGGCGATCCAGCGCGAGTTGCAAGATCCGCTGGCGGTTAAGATTTTGAGCGGTGAGTTCCACGAAGGTGAGACCATCCGCGTAGAACGTGGAAAGGAAAAACTCGAATTCACCGCACAAGCAACAGCCCAACCTGTAGCTCCTTAACTATAGGAACAAAGCCCAAAAAAATGTTCGGTATGGTTTAACGCCAAGGAATGATCCTATGACGCTATTTGATGACATACTTACGCAATTTCCACCCGATGTTCAAGCGACAGTGCGCAAGATCTGGGATGCGCTGGGTCCGAATGAAAGGGATGGCTTTCTGACGCTCCTAACGGGTTTCCCATCGGACGCGAACTTGGTAAAACTGTTGATCAATTTATCCACCGCACAGATTCGGCAAGCCTTTGGTCACAAGCACCGAGTAGTTATCGTTGGCCCAACCAATGTTGGCAAATCCACCCTGTACAATCTGCTGGTACAAAATAAACGCGACCTGGCCGTGGTGGGTCCCTTACCGGGCACAACGAAGGAAAATCAACAGGCCGATGCGGCTTTGTTTATCGTGGTTGATACACCCGGTGCAGATGCAGTGGGAAGTTTGGGCGAACAGGAAAAAGGCATGGCTCTGTCAGCATCCATGGAATCGGATTTTCTATTGCTGGTTTTCGATGCCGTCCAAGGGATTAAAAGAACCGAGCAAGAACTATTCAAGGAACTATCTGCTCTAAAAAAGCCTTTCGTGGTAGTACTGAACAAGATTGATCTGATACCACGCAAAGACCTGCAAGGTGTCATTTCGAATGCTGCACTGAACTTGGGTCTTGAACCTGATCAAATCGTTCCAATCGTCGCCAAAAACGGCAAGAACCTCGATAAAGTTTTGTTGGCAGTGGCAGCCACCGAACCTGAGATGGTCGCCGCGCTGGGACAGGCATTACCGGAATACCGTTGGCAGCTCGCCTGGCAAACCATTGTCAGATCGGCGTCGATCTCGGCAGCCATTGCATTGGCACCGCTTCCAGTCATCGATTTTGTCCCGCTGGTGGTCACGCAATCGATCATGGTGATCAGTATCGCCCGCATCTATAACTATAAAATTACCCCACAGCGCGCCTCCGAGTTGGTCGCTACCTTCGGCTTGGGGTTCCTAGGACGCACTCTTTTTGAGGAGTTAAGCAAGCTGGGCGGGCTACCAGGTTGGCTGCTGAGCGCGGCGATTGCTTCATCGACAACCGTAGTAATGGGCTACGCGGCCGTGCGCTGGTTCGAGAAAGGCGAGAGACTTTCGACTGAGGCGCTCAAAAAGCTCACCCAGGAAATGACCACTTACATGCTGGACACCCTCAAAAGTCTAGGAAGACGCAAGCCAGGCCAAAAAGGACTAGGAGAGCATCTCACCCAATCACTGGAAAGTTCACCACTGGCCGAAAGCCGCTCAGCACTCGACAAGGAAGTGGGCGAATAATGTATCTCTCAATAAAGTAAAAATACTAAGCTCGATACCTCCCCCAAGTGGCGGAGAATAAAATTCCCCAGTCGAAGGGTGTGGCTGGGGAGTATTCATTGTATGATGAGTTCATGGCTATTTCAGCCTGAACCAACGCGTGTTGAAATCTGGATAATTTGTTTGGAGGTGTAAGATGGAAATTCCTTTACAGGCGCACGTTGAATGCACGGACGGTGTGTGTGGGCGCTCCGTATATGTGCTGATAAACCCAGTCGTTGAGAAAGTTACCCATTTGGTGGTGAGAGAGGATACGTCTCCCAACACGCAATATATTGTACCGGTTGAGGCTATATCAGCCACAATTGTCGATACGATACAACTGCGCTGCAGCAAGGCAGAACTGGAGAAGATGGACCCATTCGTACATACAGAGTTCGTTGAAGAGAAGGTGCCCAGTGGAGATTTTCTGATTGGTAATGGTATGTACGGGATGGGATCATATTACTACTTACCCTCAGGACTTTCGCTCAACCTTTATTTTTCCAGCATGTCACCCTGAGCCTTCACCCTGAGCCTTCGCCCTGAGCGATGTCGAAGGG
>DATCTP010000267.1:0-5254 GCA_036567885.1 Anaerolineales bacterium
CCGTACATGAATACTCCCGGCCCAACTCTGCCCACCTGGTCCATTCCGGTTTTGAAAGATATTCCGATCCTCGGTCCTTTATTCTTCCGATTGGATATTGTCACATACATAAGTTATGTGGTGATTATTCTGGCTTGGATATGGATCTTCCGCACCCGTCCCGGATTGATGTTACAGGGCATTGGCGAGCGTCCGGCGGCGGCGTTTGTGCGCGGCGCGAACGTGAATCGGTTACGTTACCTTTATACGGTGATCGGCGGAGCTTTTGTCGGGTTGGCGGGACCGGCTTATACGTTGAACGTCAAACCGGGTTGGATGGGAACGCAAACCGGTCTGGATGGCATCGGCTGGATCGCGTTGGCGATAACAATCTTTGGCGGATGGAATCCGCTGCGCGCCGCGTTCGGCGCGTATCTATTCTCCCTGCTGCAATGGCTCGGATTGGTGCTTCAACCCAGTTTGCCCGGCATTCCATCACAGGTGTTGCAGGTTGCGCCTTTCCCGTTGATGATTCTAACTTTGCTGCTGGTCAACATCGGCGACGCGGAATGGGTTCAGCGCTGGCTGGCATCCATGCCGGAAGGAACCCGCCGTGTGGTGGCAAAAATTTTGAGAGGCATGCGCGCCTCTCCTCCGGCATCGCTGGGCGTTCCTTTTGAATCGGAGTAATAGGTGAGTCGCGTGGCTTCGAAAAAATCAGATTTCAAATTTCTCGGCTATCGTTGTTCGTTGTGCGGGACGGAATATTCTCCGAATGAAATAACGTATATCTGCCCCAAAGACGGCGGCAACTTGGATGTTGTGCTTGATTACAAAGCCATTCGCACTAAATATCAGCCTGAAGATATTCTTTCGCGGACAGATTCTTCGTTATGGAGTTTTCTTCCGCTGTTGCCGGTGGCTGAACCGCCCGGTGATTCGACTCCGCTGCACGCCGCAGGCGGGACGCCAGTTTTTACATTATCTCGTCTGGCAGAAAAACTTGGATTGCAGAATCTTTGGCTGAAAGATGAGTCGCGTAACCCGTCGGCTTCGTTCAAGGATCGCGCCAGCGCGATCGTGGTGGCGCGTGCGCAGGAGATCAAAGCCGAAATCGTTGTGACTGCTTCCACCGGCAATGCAGGAGCGGCGCTGGCATGTATGTCGGCTGCAATCGGACAGAAAGCCATCATCTTTGCGCCGAAGACCGCGCCTCCAGCGAAGGTTGCCCAATTGCTTGTCTTCGGCGCGAAAGTGATTCTCGTGGATGGAACATACGACGATGCGTTTGATTTGACGGTCAAAGCTGCGGATGAATTTGGATGGTATTGCCGCAACACCGGCTACAATCCGTTCACCGCCGAAGGCAAGAAGACCGCCGCGTTCGAGATTTGGGGATGGTGGCAGTCGGCGCATCAAACTTGGCATAAGCAACACGGTGAAGGCATTGACCATTCTCCATTGACGGTCTTTGTTTCAGTCGGCGATGGCAACATCATTTCCGGCATTCACAAAGGTTTTAAAGATTTGCTGGCATTGGGCTGGCTGCCTCGGATGCCGCGCATCATGGGTGTGCAAGCCGCGGGTTCTGCCGCGATTGCCAATGCCTTTCATGCTAATACTGAAACGATCACGCCGATCTCCGCGCAAACCATTGCGGATAGCATCTCAGTGGATTTGCCGCGCGATGGCGTCCGCGCGGTGCGCGCCGCGCGCGAAACAGGCGGAACCTACATCACGGTTTCTGATGATGAGATTTTGAAAGCCATTGCCGAACTTGGTCGCTTGGGAATCTTCGCGGAACCGGCCGGGGCGACCGCGTATGCCGGTTTGGTGCGCGCCGCCGCTCAAGGTCTGGTGCGAGACGATGAACCGATTTTGGTGATGAATACCGGCAGCGGACTCAAAGATGTCCGCGCTGCGATGCAAGCTGTAACCGCGGCGCCGGTCATCGAACCGACTTTAGCCGCCGTAAAAAAGATTCTATGAAATCCGAATGGAGCATCCCGGCGCGTTATTTCACGCTTGCACTGGTGATCGCGTTTCTTTTTTTTGTCGGATATGAAGCGCGCGATTTGATCCGCCCGTTGATTTTTGCTGGCGTGATCGCATATCTGCTTTATCCTTTTGTTTCGATTTTGCAGCGACGCTTCCATCTAAAACGAAAACCCGCCTCGAACATCGTATATTTTGCCAGCCTGGCTGTGATGGTGGCGTTGCCGATCGTGTTGGTTCCGATTCTTTCGCGGCAGACCGCCGAGATTACCGCCGACCTTCAGGTGACGATGGCGCAGGCAGAGCAATACTTAGCGGCGCCGATTATCATTGCCGGGAGTGCTTTTGATCTGGGAGCGATGCTCTCGCAGTATAAATTTTCTCTTGGAAGTTTGTTTACACCTGTAACGAAAGACCCGCTTTTGCTGATTCGAAACACCACGCGCAGTACGCTGCTGGGGGTGATCGTGATTGTCAGCACCTATTTCTTTATGACCGAATGGGAAAACCTGCGGGAGAGCATGATTCGGATCGCGCCTGAAAACTATCGTGGGGATGTGCGGCGTCTCTATCAACAGATCCGGCAAGTCTGGATGGCGTACCTGCGCGGCCAGCTCACCTTGATGTTGATCGTGGCGGTCACGTTCATTATCGTTTGGACGGTCATCGGTTTGCCCGGCTCGCTTTATTTGGGTTTGCTGGCGGGCTTGTTTAGCATTGTGCCGGATATCGGTCCCTTCATAGCTACGGCGCTGGCGCTGGCGGTGGCATTGCTCGAAGGTTCGAACTGGCTGCCCATCAACAATTTCTTGTTTGGTTTGCTGGTTGTTGTTCTGTATGTGATATTGATCAACATCAAAGGCGTTTGGCTTCGCCCTCGAATTCTGGGGCGGAGCGTCCACATGAACGAAGCGGTGGTGTTCGTAGCGATCATTGCGGCGGTTATCTTTACAGGCGTGCTGGGTGCGTTTATCATTGTGCCGGTCCTGGCTTCGCTCGGCGTGATCTGGAAATATTTGCACGCACGAATGTTGGGACTCCCGCCGTTTCAGGATGAAGAGTTCGCCTCCGATCCGGATATCGAAGCGGATCCCGTTATGGAAAACAAGCCCAAATCGACAAGGAAGTCCGTAAAAAAGAAATCATCTCGATGAAGATCACTTATTCCATCGTTGCGCCCATCTACAACGAACTTGAGAATCTCCCCGAACTCTATCGCCGCGTCAAAACCGCAATGGATTCCAATGGCGAACCCTGGGAACTTATTCTTGTAGACGACGGCTCGACCGACGGCTCCACGGAAAAAATCCGCGAATTGGCAGGCACCGACGAACACGTCCGTTCGGTAATTTTTGCCCGCAACTTCGGACATCAGATTGCCATCACCGCCGGTTGGGATTATGCGCGCGGCGATGCGGTTGTCATTATCGACGCGGATTTGCAAGACCCGCCTGAAGTCATTTTGGATTTGGCAAAGAAATGGAAAGAGGGCTACGAAGTTGTTTACGCGGTGCGCGCCGAACGCGAAGGCGAATCGTGGTTCAAGAAATTCACGGCTTCCATGTTCTACCGTATCATCTATCGCATCACCGACGTGAAGATTCCGGTGGATACCGGCGACTTCCGTTTGATGGATCGCAAAGTGGTGGATGTCTTGAAACAGATGCGTGAACGTCACCGTTTTCCGCGCGGCATGTCGGCGTGGGTGGGCTTCAAACAAATCGGCGTGGAATACAAACGCGCCGCACGCTTTTCCGGCGAGACGAAATATCCGTTCAGAAAAATGTTATTGCTTGCTCTGAACGCAATCACCAGTTTTTCGTATTTTCCTTTGCAGGTTGCAACCTATTTTGGTTTTGGCTCGGCTGGGCTTGCCATCCTTGCCATTCCTGTGGTCATTTACCTCCGCATGGAGGGCAGCCCGCAATTCACAGGTCAGGCTACCACGTTGATCGCGGTATTATTTCTTGGCGGGGTGCAGTTGATCTCGTTGGGGATTCTTGGCGAATACATCGGCCGCTTATACGATGAAGCCAAGGGCCGCCCGCTTTATATTGTGAGAGAAGCGCCGAAGGGTGAATGAAGAAGCACAAGGCTTAGTAATTATTGGACATTCAAACGGATAATCGCTTGAATGTCTTTTTTATTTCTATCCATCTGAGTTGGCTTTCTTTTGCAAGCAATAAAGTGATTCCAAAACAAACCAGCGTTGCTGTGATAAAAAAGAAAACGCCCTCTTCCAACGGCAACGATCCAATAAAAATTCCAGTGGTCTGTGCCGGAGAAATTGACCATGTGGTTGCTTTTAGCGCAACGATATCCATCAGCGAAAGATATGTGGCGGGGACGAGAATTGCCAGCGCGACGAGTCTGCGATGCTGCCAGAGAATATCCGCGCCGAAAATCAATTGCGGAAGGATTGCAGGCAACGCCCAGAATAGCGTGATCGAGAGATATGTGAGCGGCAAGTTGTGGCTGAAGAAAATATAAGCGGAAATCATCCACACACCGAATAGGATAAAAGACGTGGCGAAGCGTACAAGCTTTGACGGCTTGAAGTTTTTTGGTTCAGGCAATTTATGCTCAAGAAATCTCCACCACAGTCCGGCTAAAATTGTTTCGAGTGCAAAGAATGTATATTCCTCGATAGGCACATAACCGAAAACGATTCCGCTTACCAGTTTGGGGTTGTAATACCAGACGCGCGTCGCGACGAGATAATTGTCCCAGGGCGTGGTGTAAGCCAATGCAAGCACGATGTGTATGGCAATTGCGATCCATACCGCGTGTCCACTTTGAAAGCCGCGGGTTGGTTTTCTACTTTTGCTTGTCCACCATATAATAGCAAGTAAAAGGAAAATGGGAGCTATGAGGAACTGAAGGAGGAAGCCAAAATAAGTCATGGTCGCTTGTAAACCTTCATCATCACACCGGGACGCGGTTCGAGCGTCGCGCCCATGTGTGCGTGGATTTGATCTGGGTTTATAGGTTCAAAGTTGAAAGTTTGAAGGAGACGCGTGATGACCAACCTCGCTTCGGCTTGACCGAATGCGGAACCGATACACGAGCGCGGACCTCCACCGAATGGAACATATGCGAACGGCGGCGTCCTACGTCCATGCGAAAAACGTTCCGGGCAAAATTGGTCTGCGTTTTCCCAGATGACAGGATCGCGGTGCGTCAGATAGATGCTGTAAAACATGCGCTCGCCCGATGGAATCTTATTCCCATCGAAATCCATTGCTTCAGCGACGATGCGGTTTCCGATGTGAATCGGCGG
>DATCTP010000268.1:0-6861 GCA_036567885.1 Anaerolineales bacterium
CCGGATCTACTAAAGCGGGGTGATGATTAGGCACTTCCAAATCTCCGCATTTACCAATGCCCAAATAACTCTTGTTTGTAAAAAAGGATAGCCAGCCGCTTTTGGTTTTATAAAGGATCCCGCACGGTGCTTTCATAATCTCGTTCAAACTTCTACTTTGGGCGCGCATTTTGAAAGCTACAGCAACCAGCGGTCCCAATTCGGGATCAACTTCCCATTTTGTGCCGATGCGTGGAGTCCCATCTCGATGGGATGAAATTATCTCGCGAACCGCACGGTAACCGCGCGGGGGAGTACCTCCGCCAGGGACATATCCCGCAAGGGTTCTTTGAGCGAGTCCGCGTTTAGCATCGACGGAAGTTTGACGACTTTTCTCTTCATTGGCAATGTCTATGATTACTTCTACCACTTGAGCGTAATTACCTTCCGGGATTTCATCCGTCATGCTATGCACAACGATGCCGCGGCGTCTCAAATCGGATTTGAAGTAAGTCGCATCATTCCTGTTTCGAGCAAAGCGGGAAAAACTCCAAAGGATCAAGCCCTGGACGGAATGATCGGTATGACATCGATCTATCATCTGTTCAAACCCATCACGCTTGATTGTAGTTGTTCCAGTGAGGGCCACATCCTCATAGATGCCAGTCAAAACTAATCCATACTTTTGACAAAAGGCTGTGCCCTCATTGCGTTGGTCTTTTGTACTCAACTCTTGTTTGTCGCCGCCGGAATCCCTGAGATAAAGAATCACTTGACTTCCAGGGGGTAGCTCTTTTGGGGGTTTTATATAGTTCATTGGTTTTGTATCCTTTCAGGGTTTGGAATGATCCGTCCGTGATCGTTGATCAGCCAGCCCTCTGCCAGCAAGCGTCGCATCGATTGCGCAAGATCAGCAGCAACCGTTGGCAATGCTTGAGCTTGAGCGGTTGCAAGATCGGGATATGCATCGCCGCTGTTTATTTCAATCTGGCACGAGGGTGACTTACGCACTTTTATCCTTTCTTAAGATTTTTGGACATTTAGAAAATTTTGTTTCAGGGAAACCCGTAGCCGGTTTACAGGGTGCAACGTGTTACGCGTTTAAACGCGTAACATGTAAACATGTTGCAAAGTGCAACGGGTTTTTTACAGAACATTAGTTCGCTCTCGAAAAGAGACGCACGGTAGCAGGACCGCGTTCTTTCTTAACTTCTTTTTCGATCAAGACTTCATCTCTCAGCAATTGATCAAGAATTGAATCGAGCAGAGTGCGTTTCGTTCCCGTTTGCATATGTAAATCGATGGCAAGTTCGCGCCGTGAATTTCGCGATGAGGTTAGAACGCGGTTGATAATCTTTTCTACAAGCTCATCATCTTCGCTTTCCACTGGCAGGCTTGCTTCTTCAATCATGCGATGCAGACTTGCGCGGTAACCTTCGGTCATTTCCTGCGCTCGAAACCAGTGGGCCGGTTCAATCGTAAGGGGCGTGCCTTTTGCTGCTTTTACCCAATCGGATACAGCTAACAGCATGGCAATCTTGATTGCTTTTTCAGGGAAACGGCCATAAGATGCCCAAAGTTTTTCGGGTACATCTTTTCGCTTTATGCTATCGAACATAGCGGCATGATAGTTGTCCCATAGTTTTTTTACTTCGGGCGTGAGCTTCGCTTCAACTGCAGGCGGTGCGGATATTGCGCCTGCAGCGTTTTCCTTTGGCGTTTCAAGCCGCTCGAACGCCAACTTATTCAGATGTTTTATAAGTGTGGGTGGGATTGGAAAAGGATCGGGAAAGAAGACTCGAACTGGCGCGGTATCAGGCGTGACTAATAGGAAGCGGGCAAAGAGTCCATCGTGCCAATATTCCGCATTCTTCAAATGTGGTCGCATAGCCGCGGGTGTTGTGGGTCCGCAAATGGTCAGGTAGATATTTCGGACTGTCTCGCGCCCTCGGATCTGCGTGGATACCTTGATCTTCCGTTCGCACTCATATAATTTCAGGAGGAGATTCTTTAGGTCCGCCAAGTGTTTTTGTTGGAACCATGAAAGCAAGCTGGCTATTTCATCCATCCACCACGCGCGTTGGGCTGCAAACAAACGTTCATTTTGCCAATCTTCTTTATCTTCCTGCGTCCAATTTTGGAAATTATCTTGTGGGCGATTCGACAACTCAGTGATCAGGCTTTGCGGTGTCACTCCGTCCGGCAAAAGCAAGTGCGATAGTCCCGCAGCTTCCAACAGCTTTGTGCCGGTCTTAAGGCTGGTCGTCTTGGTGTAAAGCGTAGATGGAGCCGAGAGAATGGCATACAGATTTGGATAAATTTCTTTGGTTCCTATTCTGACGTAAACGCGGCGAGCCACAGCCGTGGATAAAATCGCCAGCGCATAAGTCTGATGAAACAATGCTGGCGACATGGGTGAGTCTTTCATAGCAAACGTAATATAGTCGTCAACGAATTTGCCAGCCTTTCGGCCCAGCTTGATTTCTGAATCGCTTAGGCGTGCAATCTGCGCCAACTCAGGCACTGTGCAAGTAAGTTGGAAGGTTGGTGGTTCTTCATTGTGCTGTGTTTTTTCGATCTTCAAAGCGAGAGGCGCAGTTGCGCTTTTATGTTTGTCCCCAAATTCAAAAGCGTGAGAGTTTGCAGGGATGCGCGCTTGGGAGTATGCGCTCTTGATTGTTTCTTGGGCTTCTTTCTCGGTCATGCCAATTCGTATGCAAACCGGCAGGAGCATCGACTCAGCTTCAGCCAAACTGAAGGCGCATCCATTCAAGTCGCAGGCTGAAATAAATAAGCGATTATTTCGTGACCCCTCTCCAGCACCATACTCAAGAAAGTCGCGCGTCCGGCGCGATACTTTGCCATGGCTATCATTTGAGTTTATTTCCGTGACCGGATCGGGTTCGGTTGCTTCTATGTTTTCTTTTTCCCACACCTCGCAGATGCGCATCAGGCGCGGACCCTCATACTCGAGCGCAAGTTTATCTGAATTTCGCAGTTCATACGCCGCACCGCCTGGGTGAATCGAAGGGGGGATAACGCCCTGGTTGCCGGTCCCTAGAAATTCAAGATGAACATCGTGCCATTTCTTGCTTTTCGGAATTTCCCCGATAATCTTCAAAACAATCTTGCCGCGGTTAGGCGCATCGCCTCGTATGATGATTGGCGCACTCATCAAGCCCGGAAAGTATTCCAAAAATTCTTGCAAGCGATCGTCGACATCGAGCAGGCAGAAACCGTTAGATGGCTTGCCGCAAAGCATCCCTACATTGCCGCCGTTTTTCACGTGCGGTAGAACTTCATTCGCTGTGAGTAGCTTCGCCTCCCAAGCCTTGTCAATTGGCTGCTTGCCAGGTGAATTTACTTTTGCATTCCAAGCAGCAACCCTAACAAAGCGGGCTCCTTGTTGACTGAACCACTCTATTGGCGTAAAATCGCGCTGGTTGTTTTTCGGACGCTTGTTTAGCGTCTGTGTGTTTGCCTCGGCGACTGCACTCGCCGGGGCATTTTTATTTTTGTTGCTCATTTTATTTACTCCTTGTGTGTTCAAATTTTTTGGTTCATTTTCCGATAGGCTTCACTATCGGAACTTATCTATTACTGCTTAGGAAAACGAAAAGCCCCTTCCGTTTGGAAGGGGCTTGTAGGTTAATACAATCCGGCTATCGGATCACGATATTTTTTTGTCTTGCCACATTAGATTATATTTTATCCATATTGCGAAATTTGTCAAATGGAGTCTCGAACATCAACCGGGGCCCGTAGCTGCGGATGAGCTCGGATGTCGGGAACCAAAACAATAGTGTCTACGAAGCCCAATGCAGCGCTGAGTACGATGCTATTAATTTCATGCATGTGATTCAATTCCGAAACTTTAGGATATGGATAACGGCTGATTCGTAATGCCTTACGGTTTGCTTACTGGCAAATAAGCCGACATCATCTTTAAAGCTGAATTTGTTATTGGCACTGTTCAACATGCGTTCTCCAAAGGGGGTCTTGCCTGGCATGATAAGCCTACGCCCCTATAGGCGTATACGCCGCCTGGCAAGGAGGCAAGACCGCCTAAATTTTCGGCTCTGCTATACGCCGCGTGCAACTTCCTTAAAATTAGATGAGAGACCATCCTCTACCCTTTCCCCTTTGTCAGATAGTGGAAATTATCTCGCTGGGGCAGCAGGATAGTTACCCTGCCGCCAGCTGGCGGATCCGCCACGCCCCTATCGGCGCATGTGCCGCTCGGCGGCAGGCACTTTGCGCCTAAATTTCTTGCTCTGCTATGTGCCGAGAGAAACTTGATTAAAACCTGATGACAGAAGTTTCCGTTTCATCCTCCTAACTGGCGTAATTACGCCTGGCGTGATCACGCCAAGGCCCCTACTGGCATCGCTCTTGCTGGCGTGAGGCAAGCGCACTTATTTTTTGCGCTCTGCTATATGCCAGCAGCAACTCGATTAAGATCTTATGCGTGAAGCAATTAGGATTGGTGCTCGACGCTGTGCTGTTATTTACGGGTGTGTTTACGGGTTGTTCACGCTTTGTTGACCAGCCAATAGGCTGGCAAAAACTGACTGCATACCCACAAGGAGTGGATCTTTTCGGAGAAGGAGTCGCAGAAGACTGCGAAAATATTCTTCAAAGCCTTGCGCGCAGAAGAGTATTGCTGTGTCCTTGATTTTATTTTTAGCCGAGCGAGCGTTCGCGAAGCAATGCCCCGCGCCCTTCCAGGCAATCTTTTTGCAAGTCTACTTCTCCTACTTCGGTGATGAGAATCGCCGAAGAACTCCCTCTTCATTTCGTAAAATGTGCAGAGCGCTAAAAATAATATTCAATCCATCTTGCCTAGCAAGGGTTCTCTGTGAAAAATCAAACCTCCCCCTTCAATATTCGCAATGAAATGCGAAACGAACAAACGATAAAACTTCAGCTAAAGAGTGTACGGCTGCCGGATCCCTTCCCAATCCGGATGAAAATCTTTGGTATTGCGCGTCACCAGCACAGCCTCACGGGTTTGCGCCGTAGCCCAAATAATCGCATCGGGTAGGTGGACGTGATGAGCGCGGCGCAATTGCACCGCAGTCTCCGCCACTGCCAGATCAAGAGATATAATCTCAAAATGCGTTTCCAGAAAGTCACGCAGATCAGCATCATCGCCTTCTGCGCCGATCAATACTTCCATCCACGTTACGCGGCTGATCAGCACGCGTTCATAACGGCTATATTCGGCGTCCGCCTCCGCCACTCCGTTCAGTGCGTCGATCACGATGTTCGTATCAAAGACCGCAATCATTACATCTTCCACTCAGCGCGTCGGTCTTGTTGATAACGGATCGCGTCAATCTTACGATTCTTCCACGAGCCAAACGCGCGATGGTTTTTGAGCGAGCTTCGTTTCTGCGAAACGCGCGCCCGCTCTTGCAGGAACGCGATGAAATCCAACACCTCGGTCTGTCTCTCAGGCGGAAGTTTGCTTAGCTGTTTTTCGATCTGTTCTAAAAGAGTCACGCCAGCCTCCAATTCTTTCCTGATTATAAATCCAATTACTCCATCAATATATATTCAAAATCACTTCCGAAAGTCCCTAAATTCGAATTGCCTCTTTTGTTGCAGTACCTGCAACACGCCTCCTGTATTGTTGGTGCAAATCTGCAATACAGGAGAATTGGTATGGCACGAAAAACCGATGACGAGAAAGTTAAATCCATCTATAATAAGGTCAACGAACACCCCGGCAAAAAAGCAGGGTTTATTGCCCGTTTGCTAGGATTGAATCGTTCGGAAGTGACACGCTCGCTGCCAGCCTTGGAAGAAAAAGGATTGTTTTTGTTCGAAGATGATAAGGGAGGTTTGTGGCCATACCGCAAAACAAGGTGACAAAATGTTGCAGAATCCGTGGGTCTATTGTGCTATGCTATTGCAAAAGAATGATTGCAAAGTGAATCTGTGTTGCAAGGAGCAAAGATGAGCGGCATGACAAAGGCCGAACGCTTGGCAGAAATGAAGCGGCTATATATTCAGCGCGCATTTACAGATGCAGAAATGGCGGAAAAGCTAGATGTGGATCGCACAACCATCTACCGCGACCGCATGGAACTGACTCTCGAATATCCCATCGAACAAGATGATCAAGGTCGTTATCATATTGCACGTTCCAAGTTGATTTCCGAGATCCAAGTCAATCTGCATGAAGCCTTGACCCTTTATCTCTCCGCCCGTAAAACATCCCGCCAAACACGCTATTACAATCCGCACGTAACGAACGCAGTAGAAAAACTTGCCGCAACCTTGCGCCAGCCAATGACCGAGCGACTGCTCAAAGCGGCTGATGTTTTACTTAAACAAGAGAAGGACCCCGAGCGCGTCAAAATTCTAGAGAACATTGCTCAGGCATGGGTGGAGCAGAAAAAGGTTCGCATTCGTTATCAGGGATTGAAAAGTATAGGCATAACCAATCACGTAATATCGCCTTACTTGATTGAGCCATCTATCTGGAGCGACAGTGTCTATGTGATCGCCTATAGTGAAGTATTTGAAAAAGTTATGCCGTTCAAAATAGATCGAATTGAAACTGCGTCCCTGTCCAGTGAATCATTTGAAATCCCCGCTGATTTTGATGATCAGCAATTGTTGAAACATGCCTGGGGAATATGGTATGGGGATGAAGAGCCGATTACCGTAAAACTTCGCTTCAATCGCAATGCAGCGAAACGCGTGAAAGAAAGCATTTGGCATCCACTGGAAAAAGTCGAGGATACAACAGACGGCGGTTGCATCTGGAGCGCGGACGTGGCCGAGTGGCGCGAGATGCTCCCGTGGGTGCGCGGCTGGGGCGCGGATGTGGAAGTGTTGAAGCCCGAGGGGTTGCGCGGCGAAATCATTCAA
>DATCTP010000269.1:0-5314 GCA_036567885.1 Anaerolineales bacterium
GAATGGCATCAGAGTCATCCCAATGGATATGAATCATAATGTCATTGCGAGGAGCGTAGCGACGAAGCAATCTCCCATCAGTGGCGCTTACTCATTACAGGAGATTGCTTCGCTGCGCTCGCAATGACAGATAGATAGGAGTTATAAATGACTTTCGTTATCGTTTTGATCGGCTGGGTTTTTTCGCTGTGCCTGCATGAATTCTCGCACGCGCTGGTCGCCTATTTCGGCGGCGACACGACCGTGAAAGACAAAGGCTATCTCACCTTCAACCCGCTCAAATATACGCATCCGGTTTATTCATTGCTTTTGCCGCTGTTGTTTTTGGTATTGGGCGGGATCGGTTTGCCCGGCGGCGCGGTCTATATCGAGACGTGGCGATTGCGGAGTCGCTATTGGATGAGCGCGGTTTCGCTGGCAGGTCCGACTGCGAATCTGATTCTCGCCATCATCCTGGGACTCGTGTTGCGCTTCGGGCCCGTGACTTCAAGCGGACTCTGGCCCGCGTTGGCTTTTCTCGGCTTGTTGCAAGTCATCGCGGTCGTATTGAATCTGATTCCCGTTCCGCCGCTGGATGGATACGGCGTGATTGCGCCCTTCCTGCCTAACGAAGTTAGCCAACGAGCCAATCAATTCGCTGGATTCGGCGTTTGGATTTTGTTTTTCTTGATGTGGTATGTGCCCATCTTCGGCGCGTTGTTCTGGGGAATTGCAGGCGGCGCTGCCAGCTTGATGGGCGTTCCGCTGCAATTGGCATTTTTAGGACAAAGCCAATTTCAGTTTTGGATCAAGTGAGATTACAACAAAAGCAAAAATCTTCTATTCTTGAAGTTTGTTTATCTGATTGAAATGCATATAGAATTGGAATAAAATTAATTCCGACGAACATCAGCAGTCTCGTCACTATTCAAGCCTATTGGATAAAATAAAGGAGAATCCCATGCAAGTTCTTTATTTCACCGCTGGTCCTGATAAAGAATTTCCCTTGCCCGTGGAAGGTTGGAATCATCACCAACAAAACATTAATAGTGTGGGGCGTTTCAATGAAATAGTGGGAAAAGAAGAAATGGGATATCTGAATGATAAATTTCGAGCACGTCTAATACTTGAAGATGACAATAAATACGATCTAGGCAATGCTGTTCGTGTGGAAATTGACAGCAAACTGGTTGGCTATTTATCCAGAGACAATGCCAAAATCTACAGGAAGTCGCTTATTAAACTCGGACAAGCAAATGTAATTGGTGAATGCAAAGCGGGCGTAGCTGGGCGACGCGAAGCACTTGGCAAACCAATGGTTTATCGTGTTTGGTTGGATATGCTTCCATGGAAACTTCAGATCGACGAAAGTCGTAAATAACAAGGAGAATGCTATGCCTGAAGAAACTAAAGAACCTGAAAACGAAGTAGATTATTTAGACGAAGCAAACGATATACTGACAAAGATTGAAGACCATCTTCGCTCCATCAAAAACATGTTGACGTTCTTTTTAGTGCTTGCAATTCTGGATATTATCCTTCAGGCTTGCAGTGTATTACACCTATGATATGTTTCAATCATTGGTATCATAATGCAGGAACCATTGACCTTTGCGTTCATCAATATTCTTCATGGCGCTATATACAGACATCCGAGGTCTCAGCCCCTTCGGGGTGCTTCGCGAAGACCTCGGAGGTCTGTTATTACATCCTTACTGCCGCGAGACCCCGCAGAGCGAAGCGGTTTTTCCTTCGTCATTCCTCATCTGCGAGATGAAAATAATGCAGAAAGCGGTGGAAGATCGGCGCGGCCAAGACGCCCATCGCCGCGATGAAGACCACGCCGGAGAATAGCGCATAGAACGACGCAAACAATTTTCCCGCCACGGTTTGCAATTGATTGACCGGCCCCATGCCGCCCAAAATCATGGACGCATTCAACAAGGAATCGATCCACGATAAACCTTCAAAGAAATGATAACCAAACACGCCGATGCCCAGCGCGATGAAAATCATCGCCGCGCCGATCAGTGCATTGGTCAGCACCCGTTGAACAAAAACTTTTCGACTCGCCAGCGGTTGTTTATGATGTTCGTACATTCAGCCTCCGCTATACTTCAAATCCCAATCCCAAAACCAATACGCCAAGCCTTTATACTCGCCCCATTTTTCAAATCTCTTTTCAACCTGTTTCGGCGTCACCGGCTTGCCGCGATACCATTCGTTGGAGACCACTTTCAGCGCCCACGAATCAATCGGGATGAAATCATGTCGTCCCAAAATCATCAGCAGGTTCGCGGCGGCATACGGACCCACGCCATTGATCTTCATCAACTCTTTGCGAAGTTCCAAAGTTGGCAACGAAGATGTTTTGAATGACTCGATATCCAGTTGCTTCGATGCGACCTGAACAGCTAATTGATCTAATGCTTTTGCGCGATAACCGACTCGCACCGTCTCTTTCAGGACCTCGGGGCTGGACGCGGCGATTCTATCCGGCGTGGGAAATGCTTTGGCATCAGAATCCGCTAATGGGTCGCCAAAAGTTGCGATGAGATTCAGATTCATTCGTATGGTCGCCGCCCATAATGTATTCGTGGTCAGAATCGTCTTGACCACATCTTCAAAAAATGTCGGCGAACGGAGCACGCGTCCGCGCGCCAGTTTTTTTGCAGTGCGAAGTTTTGGCTCGTTGCGCGTCGCTTTATAAAACGATGAAAAATCCTGATCGAGGCCGAACATCCACGTAACTTTTTCTTTGATTTCGTTTTGTTCCGCTTTGTTGAGCGAATCAGTTTGGACTTTTACGCCGTTCGATGTTTCCGAGATTCGATATTCAACCACGCGTCCGTCCGATAGACGGTCGGTATATAAAAGTATTTTGGCGTTTTCATCGAAACGAAACGGCGCCAGTTGAATCCATCCATGCGAATTGACCACAGAAAGAAAATTGAACGGCGGGCGAGCGGTCAAGGTCAGGTTCATCATCTCTCCAAATTTTTCCAATCTTAGCACAAATGTGCGGTAGTTCAAATACCACTTGAGAAAATGTTTTGCGTATGATAGATTACATCAGCCGCGCTTCCGGCGGAGAAATTTATCAACTAAAGGAGAATTCCAACCATGCCATCGAATCCGTTGAAACCTTTGCGTATCCTGTTGATCGTGATCTTGATCCTGCTATTCTTCCAATACGAATTGGGAATCCAAGTCAACTTTTCCAACCCCGCTGCCATTCCTCCATTTGGTTTCTCCATCCCTCAAATCTCAGATGTACTGCATCAGGCGGGAAGCGTGGCATTGATCCATGCCATATTGGGAGCGTGGCTCGTCATCCTAACCGCGGTCAACCTGATTCTTTCGCTGCGATCCAAAGTGAAGAGTGCACAAATTTACGGTGCATTAACTTTTCTGAGCATGATCTTTGCGGCGGGCGGCGGACTGTTCTTTGTTCTTTCCGGCTTTCAGAGTGACAATGCCTCCCATACCATGGCAACGAACTTTCTTGTTTCCTTTGTCCTTTTGTTTCTCGAGTTATATGCCATCAAGCCGGAGAAGGCGAAAGTCAACTAAACCGCATTGCTGCGAATGTCATAAATTAATCAACTACGAGTGGCTTTCGGGAAAAGCAAAAATTCAGTGAAGATCACGCTGAGCATGATCAATGCGAAGACATCCAGGAATAACGTCAAACCCCACCAACGCGGCAAAGCGGTGAGCGCGGCCAGCGTTGTGACTCCCGCCAGACCTCCGCACGCTTTGAGCGTTTGGTCCGCCAGTTCATCGAGCGGCGCATGGACACGCGCCCAAAGGATTCCGCCCACGACAATAAATAAAATACCGCTGATGAAAATCAGTATCAATGATTCGTTGCCGGTCAGGTTGAAAAGGTTTAGGTTGAGAATTCCGCAGAAACCGCGGTGCGGATCGAGGTCACTGTAACGCGCCTGAATGACATTCACTAAAATCAGCCTGCCGAAGATCACGTTGGAATTATTAATTGACCAGCGAACGATTCGAGTCTCGTGCGGGGCCAGCGTCAAAGTCTGGCTCAAGGTTTGCATTCCTCCGACCTTACTGATCTCTGCTATTACCACAGGCGGCACCGACCGATCCAATATATTTGTAATAGCGGCGGTCACCATGCCAGACTCTGAAGATGAAAGCATAAGCGGACAATTCAAATTCAAACTACCCGCGGCCACTTGAGTTCCGTAAATGCTGGCTTCCAATTCCGCCCATACGACGCCGCTTGAAAACAATAATTGAATCAAAACTCCCGCCGTGAAAAGCAATACCGCAAACAACGACAGGAGTCTCAATTTCATGAAGATATTTTATCTGAAATTTTAGTTGCGAGAAGAAAGAAGCAAAGCAGATAATTTCATGGGCTTACCAAAAGATTTCACCACAAAGACACGGAGATCGCAAAGTTTTTTTCTTTGTGGGCACGAAGAATCTCTGTGTTCTTTGTGCCTTTGTGATGACCCACTTCATTATCCACTTCCGAAAGAAGAACCGGCTTAAGTGGGTAACGCGATATTCAACAATTGCGGCTTGGCAATCCGAAAATAATCAGCGGGTTTCATAAAGATGGACCGGTCGAGTCGTCCCGCATTGAAAACCACTTCTTCATTTTCGCGGATCAACGGATCAGCGAGCATAATCAATTCATCGTTGAATGAAAATGGCGGGATCGCGCCGATGACGCATCCGGTCAATGCCTCGGCTTTTTCGCGCGGCGCAATGGACGCGTCGGTTCCGCTGAAGATGGATTGAATACCCGCTAAATCCACGCGGAGATGACCGGGCACATTCGCCAGATAATACCGGCTCTCTTTCTTCCCAAAGCGGACTTGCACGACAATAGATTTGATCGCTTGTTCGGGCTTGTTGCCGCGGATCTTCGCAATGAATTCGGTTCGTCCCTCCGGCTCATGTTCGACGACGCGATAAACTGCACCGTTCGCGTCGAGCAATTCGCGCAGCCGCTCGTGAATATCTTTAAGTTCGTTACTACTCATTCAGCGGGTCTATTTTAGATAATTATTTTCTTCGGTTTGCCCACCAGAGCAAGCCCCCACCAATGACGATCAAAATGCCACCGTTGATCGCCCACTGACTTTGTCCGGTCATGAAACTGCCCGGCAAAACATTGATGCCTTGCAGGAACCAAACACCACCGGCAAGAATCAAAATTACACCGATCACATTCAATACAATTTTCATCGCTCTCTCCATTTCTAAAATTTTACTTCGAAGGAACCAATCTCCAAAACAAGATGCCAGCCAGCAACGCCAACGCCGCGCCAAAATAAAATGGTGCGCTGGCGCC
>DATCTP010000270.1:0-4465 GCA_036567885.1 Anaerolineales bacterium
CGTTCGCCCTGAGCCTGTCGAAGGGTCGGCGGTTGAGTCGAAGGCGGCTCTTTCATCAGCCATAACGGAATCAGGGCGGTCATTCCCAATAAAATGCTGACGATCAACACGGCTTGATATGCCGTTGCGCTATCGGGATTGACGCGCAGGATATTCCCAAAAACAGCGGGTAATTGACCGGCAAACAAACTTCCCGCCGCGCCGGCAATGGTCTGCAAACCGTAATTCAAACTAAAAAGCATGGTGCGGTTGTGCTCGTCCGAAAGTTTCACCATCAACGGCGCCTGGCTGACGAGGAACAACATGCTAAAGACGCCCGCCAAAAATGCAGAGATGATGATCATCGTCGGCTGGCGAAACATGATTTGCATCAGCAACGCGATGCTGTAAAACAAAAAGCCGATGAACAACGAAGCTTTGCGTCCGATGCGATCCGAAAGGCGGCCGAGCGGAATCCCGAAGATCAAGCCCGCCGCGGACGGCAGTGAATTGACCAAGCCGAGAAAGTCGCGGCTGAATCCGTTTTGCAAAATATAGAAATTGAAAAACAATTGCCAGCCGCTGTAAATCACGCCGTAAATCAGGATCATCAACAGGAACAACCGCGCGGCGCGGTTGAAACTGCGAATGGGTTCAATGTAATGTGTTCGGATGTTTGCAAACATGTTCGGTTGTTGAGATGAAAAAGCCTGACAGGGACCTGCCAGGCTTGCTGGATTAAATCGGCGACGATTACCGGTGATTGAGCAAGGCTTTTAAATTTTCCTTGACTTGCGCGGGATCGCGAAACACGATGCCGTGCATGCCGAGCGCGTTGGCGGCTTCGATATTCTTCAGCGTATCGTCAACAAACGCCGCGTCATTTGCCTCGACTTGGGCTTGCTTCAACGCCAATTGATAGATTTCTGGCTGAGGCTTCATCTTCCCAATTTCTGCGGAAATGATCAGCGTATCAAACGCATCGTCGAATTGATTCCTGGCAATGTAATCGCGCATGTCGCCCCACGCATTGGAAATAACTCCGGTCTTATAACGCGGTCGAAGTGACCGGATGAAATCGAGCAGGTCGCGGTCAATCACATCGCCCGCAAAAAATTCTGTGCGGATATTTTCCGCTTCCGAAGCCGGAAGCCGCAATTTGCGCGTCACCGCCAGCCAATGTTCCTCCACGCTCACCTCGCCGATGGAAGCTTTGCGCGACGTTTCGGCTTCGAAGACGATTTTACTGATATCTTCATACGTCATATTGAGGCGCTCCGCAAGTCGTTCGCGGGGCGCCTGATATTCGGTGCGGACAATGACTCCGCCGAGGTCGAAGAAAACCGCACGCAGAGTCATTTCTTCTTGGTCTTCTTCGCCGCAGGTTTCTTGGCTGTTTTCTTAGGCTCAGCCTTCACAACTTTCTTGGCAGGCTTTTGGGGCGCGGCTTTTATCGGCTGTTTGGCTGGAGCTTTTGCGGACGCGGGTTCAGGCATGGAGAGTTGACGCGCTTCCGGTTCCGCAGAGGCAGCCGGGGCGGATTCAGAAGCGGTTTGCTTGATCGCATCCTGCCAACCAGGAGTGAACATTTTGATGCGATCAAACGAGACAGAATTCGCCCGTCCGCAACGCGGGCAATGCGCGTCATAATGATGCAGGTTTTCGGTTTGCATTCTCTGCAGAGCGGCCACTTTTTCCGCCATGCCTAATGTAAAGGGTGTTTGACAATACGAGCAAGTCAGGTTCATAGAGCTCCTTTGTATGAATAGTATAGCCGATTTTTGGAATCAACATGAAATGCGGGAAACTCATTGACCCACACCGGTCGCGATGGTTCCCGCCGTTAAACCGTCGAGCGTTTGCTGCACCAAGCGTTGTCTTCCGGCGCTGAGGTTGGCTGAATTGACATCCCAAATACCGAGCGGAGCCGGAATGTTTGCGCCTCCTTTTCCGGCGACCAGATCGGGCCACGCGTTTTGAATCGCTTTGACTTCATCCGCGCGAATCGTCATCACCCAGCCGCCCGGCACAGGATTGGGCGTGGTCAAGCCGATGAGGTTCACGCCGGTCGTCGCGAGATAATCCGTCAACGATTTGACTTCCACATCCGGGTAAATGTAGATGGTATTCACACTGTACGTATTGATCAAGGCGTTGGCATAACCGCCATAGCGGCTCGGGTCTTCGCTGGATGGAATCTCCACCGCTTGAGGATAACAATACGGCAGACTATTGGTGATACAAAAACCCTGATAATAGAAAGGACGGCATAACCCGCAATAAAATATCATGCCGTTTTTATAAGCCGCCAATGCTTTCTGCGCATCGGGGTTATCCTTGGGAAGGATCATCCCGATTTGATAATCCGTGGTGATCATCGCGGCGGTATAACCCGCTATGAATGCCGGGACATCGGTCGATGTATTCGGCGCCAAAACGCTGACGTTGCCTCCCGCTTTGATGCCGGGAATATCAATGGCGAGGAATTGGGCGTGCGGCGCAGCCGCCGCCAACGCGGCAATCCCCGGATCGGGCGGCAGCGCGATCACAATCTTGACTCCCGGCAATAAATCTTTCGGCGAAAGCGCATTGCGGACCTGAAAGCGCATTCCCGATTGCTGTGCCAGGTCATACACCGTCTTCTGATATAAGTCCGAAGTTGTTTTATCCATGTTGGATGGAATGACGAGAATCGCAAGCGGAACCACAGGAGTCGGCGATAAGACCGGCGTTGGCTTCGCCGTTTGAGTCGGTTCAGGAGTCGGTGTCCCGGACGCGGCACCCGATCCGCAAGCGCTCAATAAAGCCCCAATGACCACGACGAGAAGAAAAATTTTGACGCGCACAAGGTTGCTCCACAGAAAAGATTATCCAAATTATACCTTGCGCGGTTCCATTATCAATGCAAACATCCCGCCGACTTGGCGGGATGTTTGCATGCATGAAGGTCAAACTATTTGACCGCGATCTTGATTTTCTTCGGCTTAGAAGATTCTGCTTTCGGCAATTGCAACGTCAGAATACCATCGGCAATCTTTGCCTCGACTTTTTCCGACTCGATTGCCGAAGGCAAACGAAGTTCGCGTCGGAAAGAGCCGCTCGGCAATTCTTCCAAGAGATATTCGTTTTCATCCGCAGGGAACTCCCCTTCGATGCGAAGGACATCTTCCAGCACTTGAATGTTCAAATCGTCGGCGTTGAGACCCGGAACAAGCGCGGTCAGAACGAACGCTTCGTCTTCGTCACGGATGTTCACGGCGAGGAAACGCGCACTCTGCGCATGATCTCCAGCCGCCATCCAGCGGCGAGCCATGCGGTGAGGGAAGGGATAAGCATAGAAAGTCATTTTATTTTCTCCTTTGATTACGGTTAATTGCGTTTATCTTATTCGGCAAATATCAGAAAGCAGATAACGAAGCATCAACTTTTTGTAAGAGAATCGGAAAGACTCAACATTATCATTGTCTTGACCCGCCCTCGATTCTGAATTAAAATCTCCGCTTGCCTATGCTCCTGTAGCTCAGCGGATTAGAGCGTTTGGTTGCGGACCAAAAGGTCGCGTGTTCGAATCGCGCCAGGAGCGCCACTTTCTCGAAGCGGGACATCCCGCTTCTTTTTTTGCAATTTTATGAAACAGACTCAAATCTTATTAACCAACGATGATGGAATCCGTTCGCCCGGATTATGGGCTGCGGCGCGCTCCCTCGCCTCACTCGGATATGTAACGGTCGCGGCTCCGAGGGAACAATCCTCCGGCGCAGGGCGCAGTCTGCCAAGCACATCCAGCGGAATCATCCATCAAGAAAAATTGGAAATCAACGGCCAGGAGTGGAACGTTTATGCCGTGGATGGAACACCCGCGCAAGCCGTTCTTCACGCCGTACTGGAAATCATGCCCGAAAAACCGGACCTGATTGTCTCCGGAATTAATTATGGTGAAAACATGGGACTGGGCGTTACCGTTTCCGGGACGGTCGGTGCGGCAATGGAAGGCGCATCCCTCGGCATTCCATCACTTGCGGTTTCACTGCAAGCCGATCAACAGTATCATCTTTCGTATTCGGAAGAAATGGACTTTTCTCCCGCGGCGTATTTCACCGCATATTTTGCAGCTATTTTGCTTCAGCAAAAAATGGCGGATGATATTCATTTGTTGAATGTAAATGTTCCTTCGGATGCAACTACGAAAACAAAATGGCAAATCACGCGGCTGGCGCGCCAGCGCTATTACGATCCGACGCCGCCTAACCGAAGTTCGTGGAATGAACCCGGCACAGTCTCTTATATCGAAGCGGCGATTCTCGAAGGCGAAATGGAAGATAGCGACGTGTACGTCATGCGTAAGAAAAAAATGGTTTCCGTTACGCCCATTAGTTTGGATATGACTTCGAGAGTGGAAATAGGAAAACTGGAAAAGCAGTTGCGAGAATCAACTCATTAAACGGAATCAAAAAACGGGTCGCTGGAAAGACTCTTTCGCAGAAAA
>DATCTP010000271.1:0-4735 GCA_036567885.1 Anaerolineales bacterium
TCGCAGGTGCGGCGGGACTCATGGCCGGTCTTTATAACGGTAATGCGTGGTGGTTTATGGGCTTTCGAGCCGGATTAGATGCCTTCACAGCCGCGGTGTTAGGCGGCATCGGGAATATTACCGGTGCGATGTTGGGCGGCATGCTGATCGGATTACTCGCATCTTTTAGCGATGGATATTTGAATTCGGGCTATACTCACGCGTGGGTTTTCGCCATCTTGGTACTGGTCCTGGTTTTTCGTCCTACAGGGCTCCTCGGAGAGCAAGTCGGAGAAAAGGCTTAAGGTGATTTATGATCAAACAGTTTAGAACACCCATAATTCTGGGCTTCACCGGGGGCTTGGTTACCTTCCTTTTCGGCGGCTGGTCTGTTGCAATGCTAGGACTGATCATTGGCTTAACGCTTGGTTTTACAACTAAACGAGAGGGAAAGTCCGAAGGATTTCTAAAAACCGGTTTACAGATATTGCCTCGGGCAATAAGCTCCACAGTGGCTTTCCTATTAGTGACTTTAATCCAAAACTACTTGGTACAACCAGCGCTTGGCAATAAACCAACATCTTTAAGCTTCACTGTTCAAGCTAACCTAATAGGTTGCATAGCGCTGATTCTGATTGCAATACTAAGTTATGGCCTATATGGCCTTCCTTCGAAAAAAGAACGCACTGGGAGACTGATATTATTAGGAATTCTGATAGTGATCTTCCCATTTCTCGATGCGCAAGCCAACCTAGGCTGGACATCGCAGCTCATCTTTGCCTTGATCTTTGTGATTTTGGGCTTGGGTCTTAATATTGTGGTTGGATATGCCGGTCTGCTGGACCTTGGATACGCCGCGTTCTTCGCCATCGGCGCTTATACGGCCGGCATGTTAAATTCACCCCTGCATAATATTCATATTAATTTCTGGATTGTAATCTGGATAGGTGCCGCCGTGGCCGCGATTGCCGGGCTCCTTTTAGGCTCACCTACCCTAGGACTGAGAGGAGACTATCTCGCTATTGTTACACTTGGCTTCGGTGAGATTGTACCTGTGTTATTCCAGAATCTAAAGCAAGTCACCGTTAATGAACCTTTTTCCTGCTGGATTATCCCTGGTATCCAAAAGCTTTTTGGCGCCGCATCCACGGTTTCTTGCATAAATTTATTTAATAACCCAAATTTGACCGGCGCGGCATTAGGGATAACACCTATTGGGCGCCCCTGGTTTCCTATGTTTGGCCAACTCCCAACAGATTTATCCTCGATCCACTACTCCTTGAGCTTGGGAAAGAATCTATATTTTTACATAGGAGAATTCAACGCTCAATTCCCGATCCCATGGTATTTCCTAATCCTTGCGATCATTCTATTCACTATATTCTTTGCCTCGCGACTCCGTGACAGCCGTCTTGGCCGCGCTTGGATGGCGATTCGTGAAGATGAGTTGGCAGCTGAACAGATGGGCATTGATCCCGTGCGTACGAAACTCCTCGCATTCGCGATGGGGGCGACCTTCTCAGGCTTTGCCGGGGCTTTTTACGGCTCCTACATACGCGGTATCTTCCCCAGCGTGTTCGACTTCAGCACTTCAATCATCATCCTTTGTATTGTGATTCTGGGTGGCATTGGAAATATCAATGGTGTGATTGTGGGCGGCTTGGTCATTACAACGGCAGATCGCCTCTTCCTGCCGGCTCTTAAAGATTTTCTGGCAAGCCTCTTGAATCATACGATCCTGCCGGCGTTATCATCTCAACCCGTACTGCAAGCCGCAGTTGCGCAGAATGCCAATCCGATTCTTTGGCGACCCTTCTTGTTTGGATTGACCCTTGTGATTATGATGGCTGTGCGTCCCGAGGGTCTGATACCGAGCGCCCAGCGCCGCATGGAATTGCACGGTGCCGATGAAGCGCCCAATGTTGCAGCTTCCGCCTCAATGAAGAGTTAGGAGATTAGCTGTGAATCTCTTTGAAGCTCATAAAGTCACCAAGATGTTCGGCGGATTGACCGCCGTCAACAACGTGGATTTCACGATAGAAAAAGGTATGATCGCCGGCCTCATCGGTCCAAATGGGGCTGGAAAAACAACCTTCTTTAACGGCATGACCGGTATCTATCATATTACCAGCGGCGAGATGACCTTTGATGGAAAAGACATCACAAAACTTAAGCCCTTTCAAATTACCGCGTTAGGTATTGCCCGCACCTTTCAGAATATCCGTCTGTTCGCCAATATGACTGCCATCGAAAATGTGCTGGTCGGTGAACATGTGCGGCTACATTCAAACTTGATTGGACAGATCATTCGCAATCAGAGTACAAAAAAAGAAGAAGCCGAGGCGCGAGCCAAGGCATTAGACTTATTGGAATTCGTTGGTCTTCGGCGCACCGATGCTGATGTGACTGCCAAGAATCTACCTTATGGCCTGCAGCGCCGACTTGAAATTGCGCGCGCGCTCGGCACAGACCCCAAACTTCTCCTGCTGGATGAGCCAACGGCAGGCATGAATCCGAACGAAACCATCGATTTGACCAATTTCATTCAACGCCTCCGCAAGGAATTGGGCTTGACCATTTTGTTGATTGAACACCATATGCGCGTGGTGATGGGAATCTCGGATCGGGTTTCCGTATTGGATTATGGAGAAAAGATCGCCGAAGGCGTTCCAGCTGAGGTCCAGAAGAATCAGCAGGTCATCGAGGCATATCTCGGTAAAGGTACCGTGACTAAGTAAAGACGAGGATCATCATGCTCGAATTAAAAGAAGTTCATACCTACTATGGCAATATCCACGCCTTGAAAGGTATCTCCATGAAAGTGGAAAAAGGCGAGATCGTGACCTTGATTGGCTCCAATGGCGCTGGTAAAAGCACCACGCTTCGTACGATTCAGGGTATCAACCGCCCACGCTCAGGATCTGTTATTCTTGAAGGTACAGCGCTGGAAACCCTGCCCCCTCATGAAATCGCCATGCGGGGCGTTGCTCAAAGCCCCGAAGGCCGCCTCATTTTTCCGCGTATGACCGTACTCGAAAATTTGGAGATGGGTGCGTATGCGCGGAAAGATAAAACGGGTTTCAATGATGATCTCGAACGCGTGTTCACTTTGTTTCCGCGCTTGAAGGAACGCGTCGGTCAAAAAGGCGGGACGCTTTCCGGCGGTGAACAGCAGATGCTGGCAATGGGACGCGCACTCATGGCGCGCCCGCGCATCCTTTTGCTGGATGAGCCTTCGATGGGTCTTTCTCCCCTTTTGGTTGAATTGATCTTCGATATCATCGTCACCATCAATAAAGAAGGCACGACTATTTTGTTGGTGGAGCAAAATGCGCTGATGGCTCTCTCGATTGCCAACCGCGGCTATGTGATCCAAACCGGCGAAATCATTCTCACGGACACCGCCGCCAATCTCAAACAAAATGAGATGGTACGCAAGTCATACTTGGGCATCGAGTAACTCCAATAGTTTGAATTTAAAAATAGACCCGCTTTCACGTGAAGGCGGGTCTATTAAGTTTTAGGCGCGTCAACTCCAATAAAGATTTCTGCTATACTTTGCCCATGCCTCGCCAAAGGTTTTTATTTATCGTTGCTTTTGCTCTGCTGCTCTCAGCATGTTCGCTGACCAAACAGCCATCGACTCCCCTCCTGATTAGTACGCCAGTTTCCACTGGAACTTATGATGGATCATGGATGGGCAAGGGAATAACGCAAAACGGGGATGAAGTAGATATCCATTTCATAATCAAGGATTCAGTCGTCAATTCATTTATTTACACGTATACAAGCCAGGAGGGTTCGCGATGTACAAATCTTCATTACGATAATGTTTCTCCCGCATCATATTCCAAAGTTTCGAACGGAACTTTTTCATTTTCCCTGTCTTCTACGTTGTCGTTTACCGGAAAATTGAATACAGATACATCTGCCTCAGGCACTTTAACCTTTGTGGAAACAGATGCGGCGCTTCGTTATGGATGTGCCGCAAATTTCGACGTACATTGGACGGCTACGAAGTTGCAGACAGCTTCTGCCGCCTCGGCGACTCCAGTTACGTCATCGTGGTGCGGGAAAAATATCAACTGCAACGATCTGCTTTTTCAATTGCTGATCTTCGGACTTGTCAACGGCGCGATCTTGGCTCTGAGCGCGATCGGCATCACGGTCATCTATAGCACGGTTCGCATTTTGAACTTGGCGCATGGCGATGTTTTTGCCCTCATAACCGTGTTCGTCACATCCGCAATCAATATCATCGGTTTAAATCTCGATTGGACTGCTCCAACGCGTGTCTTAACACTTGGCTTGGTTTTTGTTGGAGCAGTTGCAATCGGCGCGTTGCTCAGCGTTATTGTGGAAGCATTGGCGTTTCGACCCTTTCGCGGTCGCTCCAAACTTGCACCGTTGATCGCTTCGCTGGGACTCTCCTTCATTCTCTATCAAGGCTCCTTGGTATGGCGAACTTTTCAAAGATCATTTATCCGAGGCGAACATCGCAGTGTGCCGGGTTTGAATGAGGTGCCGACAGATGGCATTCCCAACTTTTTCCCAACAGGCAACCTGTTGCACGGCAGGGTCGTGTTTCAATATTCCGATGCATTCGTTCTCGTTATCGGACTTTTGTTTGTATTGATTACCATGTGGATATTGCAACGGACTCAACTTGGGCGTTCGATCCGGGCGGTGGCGCAAAATGAGGAATTGGCGCAAATCGTCGGCGTGAATCGCGATGGCGCCATCCGGCGCGCCTTCG